>JAJFBO010000157.1 GCA_020697025.1 Burkholderiales bacterium | reverse complement strand
CGCCGGCAGTAAATATAATTTTTTTCATAATTAAATCACTATACCCCGTTTAATCTGGCGATTCTCGTAGTCTATCTTGAGTAAAATACCTAACGCAACACAGCTAATTAAAATTGAGCTTCCACCAAAAGAAATAAATGGCAACGTCAGGCCCTTTGTAGGTAAAACCCCTATAGTAACCCCAATATTAACCAATGCCTGCGCAAAAAACCATAAACTAATTCCCTGAGCTAACAAGGACTGAAATTGACGATTTGCCAGGTGGCGAGCTTCGTTACCAATTAACTTAAAACCACGGTAAAAGATGATCCAAAAAAATAATAAAATACAAAGCACCCCCAATGCTCCAGTTTCTTCAGCAATAATTGCTAGAATAAAATCGGTATGCGCCTCAGGCAGATAGGATAGTTTTTCAATACTATTGCCAAGTCCTGCCCCAATCCAGCCGCCGTGTCCAACAGCAAGTAATGAATGGGTTAACTGGTAACCTTTACCTAATGCATCCTGCCAGGGATTAATAAAACCTAATACCCGGCGCATACGATAAGGAGCAGCAATAATAAGTCCAACAAAACTAATTGCACCAACTAGAGTTAATCCTGTAATAAATCTTTTATCAATGTCTGCCATATATAAAATGCCCAAAGCGATAATAAAAACTACCGTGGTTGAACCCATGTCAGGTTCAGCTAAAAGTAATATTGAAACAATACCAATGGCCAACAAAACCGGAAATAAATCATTCCAAAAATGTTTAAAGCTTAAAGTTTTGCCGCATACATAATCAGACAAATAAATTGCCATTCCAAGTTTGGCAATTTCTGAAGGCTGTATGCTAAGTAATCCAATACCAATCCAACGCTTCGCTCCATTGACTGTTTTGCCCACGTGAGGAATTAGTACTGCAACTAATAATAAGATAATTAAAACGGCGATTTTTACTGCATTTTTTCGCCAAAATGAAGTTGGAACATAAAATGCGATCCCGCCAGCAGTTGCACCAGCTAATATGTATATTATATGTCGTATAACATAATAATATGAATTTTGTGAACCAGAATCATGCATTGCAAATGGAATTGATGCAGAATAAACCATAATAATCCCAAATGCTGCTAAAATAATTGCTGAAAATAAAATCGGCTCATCAATCCGTGCGTCCTGATTATGTTTGGTCTCTAAAACCCACCTGATTATAAAATTTATTACCTTCATTTAAGCTATCATCTTTTTAACATTATTAATAAATACCTGCGCTCTATGCTTATAATTATCAAACATATCCCATGATGCACAAGCTGGCGATAGTACAACATACTCCTGATTGTTAGCATTGCTGTTACAAAATATCACACATTCTTCTAAAGAATCACACAACTTAACTGGTATTGGCAATCCATGTAAAACTTCCTTAATTTTATGTTTATCCCGGCCTAATATTGCAACTGATTTACAATGATTAGCCACAAGAGCCCGTAATGGACTAAAATCCTGGCCCTTGCCATCTCCACCTAAAATTAAATGTACTGGCCGATCAAGACCTGAAATTCCTGCAACTACAGCTCCTACATTAGTGCCTTTAGAATCTTCTATATAAGTTATGCCTTTAGAAGAAACCGCAATTTTTTGCATCCGGTGTTCCAAACCTTTAAAAACCTTAAGTGCATCTTTTAGCTTGGTATCATGAATATTTATTCCAGCTCCGGCTAACAATGCAAGGCTTGCTAATACATTTAAATAATTATGTAAGCCAACTAATTCTAAACTGCTACATTGTATATAGGCCTGTGAGTCTATATACAATGCACTTTTATCCCCGGCTATTTTATAATTTGCTGATGAATCGGATCCAAACCATATATATTTCCCTGTACCTCTAATCATGCACGTAACTAATGGATCGTCCATATTTAAAATCTGCATACTACAATTATTAAATATATTTCCCTTAACGGATGCATATTCCAATAAATCACGGTAACGATCCAGATGATCTTCGGATATATTTAAAACTGTAGCTGTTGCCAGTTTCAAACTATATGTAGTTTCTAATTGAAAACTAGATAGCTCCAATACAATAATCTGTGGAATATTACCATCTTGCATAATTTGCATATAACTTTGTAAGACCGGTATACCAATATTTCCAGCTATCAAGGTTTTAAACCCGGCAGATTCGGCCAGATATCCGGTTAAAGCTGTAACTGTAGTTTTTCCATTACTGCCTGTAATACCAATTACCTTTGACTCCCAGGAATGTATTGCTAAAGCGAATAACTCGACATCGCCAACAATAATTTTACCCTGAGTAATTAATTCCTGTAAAACAGGCTCATAAATGGACACTCCCGGGCTAATAGCAATTACATCAATATCATCAAATTTATTTATCTCCAATTTACCGCAAAATAATTGATAATCAACAACAGCTTCCTGGTGCGGCGGATTATCACGGGTATCGAAAACTTTTAGTAGATTAGCCTTTAAATAAGACAAATAATTAACAATGGATAAGCCAGTTTCGCCCAGACCAATTACTGCAAAATTATGCGTTTTAAAGTTTATTTTTTTCATCTTAGTTTTATTGTAGAAAGGCTAAGCAGCAATAGTACTATACTTATAATCCAGAACCTGACTACTACCTGATTTTCCTTCCAGCCCTTTAATTCAAAATGATGATGAATTGGCGCCATTAAAAAAATTCTCTTTTTACGCATTTTAAAATAGCCAACTTGCAAGATTACTGATATAGCTTCCATAACAAATAATCCGGCTAATATGGCATATGCTATTTCCTGCCGCACTATAATTGCCATAGTCCCCAAGGCTGCACCGATTGCTAAAGAACCAACATCGCCCATAAACACCCGGGCTGGATACGCATTAAACCATAGAAACCCCAGGCAAGAACCAATCAGGCTACCGCAAAATACCACCAGCTCCTGACTACCTGGTACATAGGGCAACAGTAAATGATTAGAAAATATTTTATTACTTGCTACATACGCAAAGATGCCTAAACCAATACAAACTGTAGTAACAGGGAAAGATACCAGCCCATCTAAACCATCTGTCAAATTAACTGCATTTGAACTACCACAGATAACCAGATAAGTTAAAATTAAAAAGCCAATTGTACCAAATGGATATGCCATCGATTTGGAAAAAGGAACTACAAACTCCATAGTCTTTGGTAAATGAACAATCGAAAGTAAAACTATACCCGCAATAAGTGCAATTAACCCCTGGAATAGCATTTTTTTTCTACCAGGTAAACCTTTGGAATCTTTATATACAATTTTTCGATAATCATCAATAAAACCAACTGCACCCGTCCCCACTAATACAAAAAGCAGCAACCAGATATAAGGATTGAATAAATCAGTAAATAATAAATCTGTAATTACAACTGAAATAATAATTAATACCCCGCCCATAGTAGGGGTACCGGTTTTTACTAAATGAGTTTGGGGTCCATCATCACGTACGCTTTGGCCAACTTTTAAATGGGTTAACCATGTTATTACTTTATTGCCAGCTAAAATTGAAAAAAGTAAGGAGAACAAGCAAGCTGCCAAAGCACGAAATGTAACATAATCAAATAAGCGGAGCATACTGAAATGATGTTCAAAAATATCAGCCAGAAAAAGCAACATATAAAAGCCCTCAAACTTGTTTTAATAATAAACTATTTACAACTTCTTTTAAATTTGTTGAAAGAGAACCTTTAATTAATAGTGTTGCAACTTCAGGTAAATTGTTAATACAGTATTTTACTATATCCTGATTAGTTGCAAAATGTAATTTTTCTCCGCTAAATGCTTTATTGGCAATAGCCGCTAACTCCCCAATTGTGAGTAGTCTATCAATCCTGTTTTCATAAGCAAAGAGTCCAATGTCTTGATGTGCCTGATTTTCAAATTTACCTAATTCTTTTAAATCAGCCAAAATAAGCCAATGGGGTTTGGGTAATTTTTCTATAGCCTGGATTGCAGCTTTAACTGATGCCGGATTAGCGTTATAGCTATCATCGATAAGAAGTGC
>JAJFBO010000156.1 GCA_020697025.1 Burkholderiales bacterium | reverse complement strand
CTTTAAATACATGCAGCCCGGCAAATAACTCTACATTTCCCAGATAGCACCCATTTTCACCAACCGGGCTACTCAAATCAAATTCTGGGAAATTAGTATTTTTGGCAGGGTCTATATCATTTAGCGACAAGTTATTTCCTAATGTAGTTGGCGTGTAATTTTTAAAATTATACGCATTACATACCCCAAAATCTTCCACCCCATGCGCTGGTGCGGTATGCACGAGTCCGGTTCCTGCATCATCAGTTGCATGGTCACCTAAAATGAGTGGGATAATACGCTTATAAAAAGGATGTTCAAATTGTAATAATTCAAGCTTAGAGCCTGGGACTACTGCTACAACTTTATTTTCATTAATCAATGAATAACGTTTTAGCACTTCTTCCTGCAAATTTTTAGCAACAATTATATATGAGTAGCCGCAATCTATCAAAGCATATTCAATTTCCGGCCCGGCGCAAATTGCCTGGTTTGCTGGTAATGTCCATGGTGTTGTGGTCCAGATTATTGCAAATATATCTTTAAGGGGCAGTTCTGCCGAAATAGCGAAAGCTATAGCTACTGCAGCCCGATCTATAGCTTTAAAAGCAACGTCAATTGCGGGAGATTCTTTATCATAGTACTCAACTTCTGCTTCTGCCAAAGATGATTTGCAGTCTATACACCAGTGCACTGGCTTAAAACCTTTATGCAGGTAACCCTTTTGCTGTATCTGTCCTAAAGCGCGGATAATACCAGCTTCAGTTTTATAATCCATAGTTTTATAGGGGTTTTCCCATTCCCCCAAAACTCCTAAACGGATAAAGTCTTTTTTTTGAGCTTCAATTTGTGCAGTTGCGTATTCCCTGCACTTTTTACGAAACTCTGCCGGTTCCAGATTTTTACCAAATTTTTTTTCAATATTTAGCTCAATCGGCAGTCCATGACAATCCCAGCCTGGTACATATGGTGCATCAAACCCACTTAAAGTTTTACTTCTTAAAATAATATCTTTTAAAATTTTATTTGAAGCGTGCCCAATATGTAATTGACCATTAGCATAGGGAGGACCATCATGCAAAATAAATTTAGTACGGCCATTGCATAAGGCGCGCAATTTTTTATAGCGATTTTGTGAAGTCCATTTATCCAGCATTTTTGGTTCTCGTTTAGCCAAATCACCACGCATAGGAAAAGGTGTATCCAGTAAATTAATTGTATTTTTATAATCCATTATTATTCCTGTAGACTTAAGCCATAAAGTAATTACGCGATATTTGTAAATCAGTTTGTATTTGTTTAAATAAACTATCCAAATCATCAAACTTTAGCTCTTCACGTATAAACTGTAAAATTTCAATAGTCGCAATTTTACCATATAAATCCAGGTTCACATCTAACAAGTGTGCTTCTAGTTTATAACTATCTATTTTGCTAACTGTCGGGTTTTTTCCAATACTTGCTACGGCATTGTAACGTATTTTGTCAATATATACATAAGCAATATAAATCCCCCATAAAGCAGGACGATTTAGACCTAAAGATAGATTTATAGTAGGTACATTAAATTTGCGACCTAATTGGTTTCCATAAACCACTCTTGAAGTATACGTTATATTATGCCCCAAAAATTTATATACCTCATTTAGCAAATTTGCACTTGCTAAATCCCGGATAAGCGAGCTAGAAACCCGCTTTTCATCAACATAAAACGGCGGCATACTGTATATTTTAATTTCATGATTAACAAAATCATTAATTGTGCCGCTCCTATCTTTGCCAAATTTAAAATCATGACCGACTGCAATATGCGCTATGCCCAATCTACTTTTAAGTAAATTGTTAATAAAAGTACCTGGATCTAAATTAGCAATATTGTGATTAAAATGAAGAACAACCAGCTCATCAACCAAATCATGCTTATGCAAAAAGTTAAATTTATCCCGAAGCAGGCTCAAACGCGCCAAACGCTGCTGCTGACTTTTCTTTGAAAAATATTCTTGTGGCAATGGCTCGAAAGTAATAGCAATTCGTCTATAATTAAATTGTTTAGATAAAATATTTAATTGTCTAAATAACTCCAAATGTCCTAAATGTAGTCCATCAAAATTGCCAATTGTTGCAATTGCAGGTAATAATTGATTTATATTTTTATTTAATTTAATTCTATACATAATGCTTTAGTTATATCAAATTCGAAGTTTAAATATACAGACATATTTTACTAAATTTACAGTTCATTTTATACTACTTTACAACAATCAACAAAGCTATAATCTGTTCATGAAAAAGTATTTATTAGTCATAATAACAAAAAACCCCACTGTATTTAATTAGTGGGGGTAGGCTCATTCATTGCTAATTATTATTCCTGGTCACTATTAATTGGCGGACTGGCAATCTCAGTTGACGCTGATTCAACCGAATTGTCAGTACTCTCTTCTATCTGCCGATTATGTTCAATTGTAAATACAACCCGTCTATCTGGTGCTGTACATTTAATTAAGTCATTACGTTTAGATTGTAATGAATTTAATTTTTGCTCTAACTGTTTTGTCTCTTTCACTATTTTACCAGCTCTACTCTTATAGTTTTTATCTTTAAGTTTAGCTTCTAACTGCAAGATCAAATTCGTATCATCACTACCATATTTTTTTATACAATCATTTGAAACTTTAACATCTTTTTCACCATAACCATGAGTGGTTATAATAGTAGAGGGAATACCATTTTTTATAAAAACCTGTTTTACTGCAACGGCCCGGCTTGTTGAAAGCTTTAAGTTATATTCACTGCTACCAATTGCATCAGTATAACCGTCAATTGTAACACCAGTAATATCGGATTGCGCCCCTAATTTTTTACTAAAAGCGGTCAGATCTGCTATACCTGCAGAAGTTAATGTAGCAGCATTGAAATTAAATAGCACGTCTCCGGCATCACTCATTGTTACAGTTTCTATAGCAGCTTTTTTTGCTATCGGTGCAGAAGCAGCTTCTTTTACATTACCGCAGTCTCTACGTGTATCATGATCCGGATCATAATATGCTGTGTGTATACACTTTCCATATGCATCTTTAAAAGCGTGCCCGTAAATGGAAACCACATAACCATGGGTTGAATCAGCAGAATAAACATGTGTAGAATAAATACATGCTGCTAATTGCAGTATAAAAAAACAACTCTTCCTCATCGACCTTTATGCTCCAAAATATAACCATTTCGCGCAGTATTATATACTAACCATTTAATAACTTGTTTAAAATTTGCCAATGTTTGGCAGAAACTTTAGTTACTGATAATCTATTACCCTTTTGTAATACCTGTAAATCCCCTAACTCTGGATGATTTCGCAAGGTTCCAATTGAAATATAGCAAGTCTTTTGTAATAATTCTACATCTACACACCACCAGCGGGGGTTCTCTATATTAGATTTTGGATCATAGTAATGACTGGTAACTACAAACTGTGTGCTATCTGGATGAGGAGATGTAGCAATTTTTACAATACCGTAAATGCCTGGTTCTTTACAAGATGAATGCCAGAATAATGCTAAATCACCCTTTTTCATTTCATCACGCATAAAATTTCTTGCCTGATAATTGCGTACTCCAAACCACTCTATTTTTTTGCCTGGAAGATTCGCCAAATCATCAATGCTTAATTCTCCGGGTTCAGACTTCATTAACCAGTACTGCATACTTATATCTTACCTAAAAGCCCAGAATTTGTTAATTAAAAATGTAATTCCGGGAGTAAATATAGTTGGAATTATTCCATAATGCGGATCTAACTCTAACACTTTTATTATAAAGCGAACTCCACCTACATTAATTATAAATCCAATCCCTGAGGTTACTAAAAATTTAATAAATTCACTATGGGAGAATTTATGTGATTTTTTAAAAGTAAATTTAATATGACCAAAATAAGCCACAACACACCCAGCCAAATTTCCAATCATCATTGATATGGAGGGAAACAAATTAAAGCGGATACAAATTATATACAGTAGAGTCTGCACTAACCAGGCACTTCCGCCAACTAATCCATAAATAAATATTTCCCGC
>JAJFBO010000155.1 GCA_020697025.1 Burkholderiales bacterium | reverse complement strand
ATTAATAAATTTCTCTAGCATAGCTCTTTCTCAAAATAGGGACAAATTGATAATCACTTATTTTTTTGTTCTAATTCTTCCCAGCGCATAAATAAATACTGTAATTCTTCATCTATAACACTTAATCTTTTTTGTGCTGTCTTAACCTTTTCCGGATCCTCTTTATAAAAATCGGGAGATAATAATAAATTATTTAACTCTAATTGCTCTTGCTCTAAATCCTGCATTTTTTTTGGCAAATTCTCAAGCTCCGAATTTTCCTTATAAGTAAGCTTGCCCCGCTTGGAATCTGTACTAATAGATACAGGCACAACATGAGGCTGCACCTCTGCCTGGTGGGATACTTTACTTTGTTCATTATATTGTTTATAACGTAACCAATCTGAATATCCACCAAAGATTTCGACTATTTTACCATTGCCAGTAAAAACATAAGACTCTGTTACAACATTGTCTAAAAATTCACGATCGTGGCTTACTAAAAATACTGTACCACTATAATTTGCCAGCTTTTCTTCCAGCAGCTCTAAAGTCTCAATATCCAAATCATTCGTCGGCTCGTCTAAAACCAACACATTTGCTGGCTTAGAAAATAATCTTGCAAGCAGCAACCGATTACGCTCACCTCCAGATAGTGAGGAAACCTTGGACCTGAATCTGGCGCTTTCAAATAAAAACTATTCCAGAAAAGATTAAATATTCAGACTGCGAGAGACAATTTCAATAAAATCCTGCCCCTGGCTGACTACGTCCTGAATAGTTGCATTTTCATCTAGCTGTTCCCGTAATTGATCGAAATATGCCACTTCAAGCTTAGTACCTAAATCAATATTTCCGCTATCAGGCTGTAACTGCCCCAGGATTACTTTTAATAATGTAGATTTACCTATCCCATTTGGGCCAATTAATCCTATTTTGTCACCACGCATTATTGTAGTGCTAAAATCATTAATTATTTGTCTACTGCCAAATTTAACACTGACATTTTCGAGTTCTACCACAATCTTGCCCGATAAATTACCGTGATCCAAAGTAATATTTACTTTGTCTACGCGATCCCGGCGCTCGCTCCTGCTTTTACGTAATTGTTCCAGGCGTCTGACCCGTCCTTCATTTCTAGTGCGTCTGGCTTCAATTCCTTTTCTAATCCAAACTTCTTCCTGTGCTAAAAATTTATCAAATTCATGATTAATTTTATCTTCATTAGCTAACTGTAAATCTTTCCACTCACGATACTTGGCATAGCTGCCTGGATATTCGTTAATTTTACCACGGTCTAATTCCAAAATTTTATTTACAGTTTTATCTAAAAATGTTCTATCATGTGTTATTAAAATAACCGAACCATTAAAGCTATTTATTACACCTTCTAACCATTCTATTGCGGCAATATCCAAATGGTTCGTTGGTTCATCTAATAATAAAATATCCGGCTCACTAACTAATGCCTTGGCAATAGCAACTTTTTTTCTTACTCCACCCGATAAATCGCTAATTTTTTGCTCTTTGTCAAGCCCTAATTCTGAAATAGTTTTATCTATAAGATTTTTGGCATGCCAGCCATTATTATTATCTAATATTTCCTGTAAATGAGTGAGCTTATCTAGTAATTCTGAACTATGATCAGTAAGCATAAGATCAAGAGTTTTATTATACTCCATAAAATGCTCTTTAATACTGCCTAAACCAGAAAATACCTCTTCGGCAATTGTATGCCAGCTATTTAGCTGCGGTTCCTGATGAACATATATTACTTTTGCACCACCGGCAATATATACCGCGCCATCGTCTGGCTTAAGTTCAAGAGCAAGCATTTTAAGCAAAGAAGATTTTCCTGCACCATTGCGTCCAATTAAACCAATCTTTTCCCCTGACTCAATACCAAGGATAACATGATCTAACAACAAATGATGGCCAAATGCCAAACTTACTTTATCGACTGTAATTAATGCCACACACTTACCTTTTTATAAATAAACTTTGATACTGTAATAATAAATTTTCTAATTGCAGCTTATAATTTAGAGGATGCAAGGTCCAATCCTGCAAAAAATTTACTTTATCAAACAGATAAAAAACTTTTTGCAAATCAATCCGCTTCGCTAATTTTTCTATTTCTGCATTATATTCCATAAAATAACGCATTGGAGCACCCTGTAAATAACTTGCCAGATCATTTAGCCATTTACTAAAAAATCCAATTAGAAATCCTGCGTTTTTAGCTTCAAATTTACCACTGGCTATAAATATATTTTCTATACTTGGCTGTAAAAAAGCCTTAATTAATACATCAAATTGTTCTTTGGTCACTTCAAGATCAAATAACGGCGCATTTTCGTAATAGGCAAACCAAAACCCCGGGTTATATATACCTGATTCTTTCACGTATGTAAATGCGTCCTGAGTATTAACTCCAGGTAATCTGTAAATATAACAGCGACTTTTTATAGTTGCTAAAACTCCAGAAATATTTGTTGTTTGTAAAATAAACCGTACATAAGATGGTGGTTCTTCCAAAATTTTCAGTAATGCATTTGCACTATTAATACTCAATAAATCTACATCAGGAATTAAAACTACTTTATAGCGCCCAAGATGGGTAGTAGTTGCAACAAATTCCAACATATAGCGGATATCTTCAATACTAACATTTTTTTTATCTCCATCAATATTTACAGTCAGCTGATAAAAATCAGGATGATTGCTACCTATAAATAAAACACATGATGGGCATTCATTACACGTATAGAAAGAATTATCCTTTGCATTAGGACGATCGCACATTAATAAGGCAACATAATTTTGAATTAGTATATCATGCCCCATCCCTGGTCTTGCTGATATTAAAAGAGCTTGACTTGGACAATTTAGCAAATTGCTTAATGGGGCATATTCTTTATACTGCCATTTATAAAGGGGCGTCATTTTGTTTATCTAATAAATAATCTAAGTGTTGGATTATCTCGTTTCTGGTTTCAGACTTAAGCCGATTTGTATTTATGACTTTCATCCTATCTGGCTGGGCTTTAGCTATATCCAGGTATGCATTTTGGACTTTGGTAAAAAAATCTTCGTTTTCTTCTTCAATCCTATCTTTATTCCTATTTTTTGCAATTCTGTTTACTGCAATAGATAATGGCACATTAAATAAAAAAGTTAAATCTGTTGTTAATCCCGGTTCAAGCAGGTTTATTAACTGTTTAACTTTTGCCATACCCAACCCCCTGCCAGCGCCCTGATAGGCAAGGGAAGCATCAACAAACCGGTCTGCCACAACACAAATACCGTCTTTCAAATTAGGAAATATAATTTTTTCTATTAACTCTTGCCTTGAAGCAAACATAAGCAGTAGCTCTGTATTATGATGCATATTAGTACTATGCAGTAATAAATTGCGAATTTGTTCGCCTAATGGCGTTCCACCTGGCTCCCTGGTTACAACCACTGTTTTTCCCTTGCTCTCTAAATATTCACAAATGAAATTTACATGAGTCGACTTGCCAGCTCCATCAATGCCTTCAACAGAAATAAATAAACCTTTTTTCATTTATGCTTCTTTTTAACTATTTTATGTTTTTTTTTAACTATTTTTTTAGCTACAGTTTTTGCCACAGGCTTCTTCAAATATTTATTAACTGCAACTATATGCTGGTCATATGTTGCTGAAAACTGTGTCTTTCCTTTGCCAATTGCAACAAAATAGGTTAACTCTGGCCGGTCCAAAGGCTGGCTTGAAGCTTTTAAGGCCATATCAGATGGTGTGCAAATTGGTGTTGGCTTAAGTCCTAATCGTAAATAAGTATTATATGGTGTATCTATTTGAAAATCGCTCCGGGTGACCTTTCCATCTTTTCGATAACGTAAGCCGTAGAAAACGGATGGATCATCTTGTAGTTTCATCCCTCTATGCAGCCGATTATTAAATACTGTAGAAACTAAATACATATCTTCGACTCTTGCAGTTTCTTTGTAAATCAAACTTGCCATAATCAATAATTGATACGGTGAGGTATATTTAGCCGTAGCGCTTTTGCTCAAATACAATTTGGATAACTTCC
>JAJFBO010000154.1 GCA_020697025.1 Burkholderiales bacterium | reverse complement strand
TTAAGAGTATTATCTTTATTGGCTATAGTACTAATTGCCGGTTTTACTTATTTTGCGAGTTTATGGGCTTTAGGCTTTCGCCTTCATCAATTTATTTTACATGACAAGGAGTAAAGCTTATTAACAAATAAATGCATGTTTACATGAAAGTTAACCAGAGTTTATCCAGGTGTGCTACAATAAGGTGTAATAACAATTTTGAATATGGGAAGATAACATGATAATGAAGCAGCGCTTAATTAGTTTTTTTTTGATATTTGCTAACTTTGGGTATATAAGTATGGTTCATGCTGAAAATAACAGCTGGAATAATCAACAACAGTATAACCAACCACAAAATATTCCTCCTCAACAAAATAATAATGGACAAGAACCATCTCCTGCATATAATAATCAGGCACCCAATCAGCATATGGTTAATCAGGGAAATATGCAAATTCAGCAACATGAACAAAATGGTAATCAGGGAAATAACCCTATTCAACCACATCAACAATTTGCAGGCCAGGCAGCTCCCGGACAACAAAATATGCATGCTAACCAGGGTGAACCAACAGGAAGATGGCAGGAAAATATAAATTCTCCTGGCCAAAATGGTGCCCAGGTCGCTGCTAATCCAAATTCAAATGGAGCTCCTGAGTTAAATAATGCTTCTCAAGGCGGCCAAGCACATAATACTCATGTTGTTGGTAATCAACCTCAATCTCCTGAACAAATGAATCAACAGACTAATCAAGAATATGCACAAGCACAGCAGCAAGGTTTTAACGCAGATAATAATGGCAATCAAAACGTTCCTCCAACAGCACAGGAAATTCAGCAGCAACAGACTAATAATACATATAAACACGTGTATAACTCAAATCCTAACTTTAGAAGTCAAGGTTGTATTAGTTCTGATCCGCGCAGGCCTTGTTAGAAAAAACTTAAAGTCTTATTAATTTATGATAAAATAATGCCTAAGGATGTGACGCATAAAATTTTGTTCACACCATTTTTTTAAGGTATAATATAATTATGAAAAGTACAATTCATCCAGCATATCAGCAAGTAGAAGTTACTTGTAGCTGTGGTAATAAATTTGTTACCCAGTCAACTTTGTCTAAAACTGCGCTACAAATTGAAGTTTGTTCACAATGCCACCCGTTTTACTCCGGTAAACAAAGATTGGTAGATAGCGCGGGGCGTGTAGATAAATTCCGTCAAAAATATGCGTCATATACTAAAAGAACGGCTAAAGAATAATATCGGTCATTAAGTCTTAGTTAAAAGGGTAACAATTAATGGTTACCCTTTTTTATGCATATTTCAAGTCTTGCCAGTTTTTGCATTTATTAAGGTGCATTATGCTAACTTATAATGAAAAAATTAAACCCAAGCGTAAAGACCGACCTTGGCTGCTTCTTATACTTGTCCTGATTTGGGTATTTGGCACAGCTTTTTTTCATTCTCCCTGGGAGCCATATGAACCATTTGTATTGTCAGTTGTAAAGAGTATTTTACATGATAACCATTGGCTAGTCCCGTATGTTGCCCACGTTCCATATTTAGAAATTCAGCCATTTTATTTCTGGATTTTTGCTGCACTTTTAAAACTATTTCATATTAATAATATTGATAGTATCGCTAATTCTATACGACTTATAAATACATTTTTGATTTTAGCTGTTATTGCTTTATCTGCCAGAATAGGGTCAAATTTATCTGCCTTTAAAAATGGGCGAAGCGTTGTTTTGATTTTAATTAGCAGTGTAGGTTTTATTGGCCTATCTTATCAGGTAACACCGGATATTATGGTTTTGCTCGGATTTTGCTTATACCTATACGCTTTGCAGCTACACCGTGAATTGCCAGGAATATCTGGCTGGATATTATTTACAGGTTTATTATTTATTTCAATTTCATTTAGTTGTGAGTTCATTTTAATTGCATTATTAACCCTAATTTTATTGCCTTTAATTGATAAATACTGGCGTAGCTATAATTATTTTATGACCGTAGGTATTGCTGTCACATTATTTTCTATAATTTTTTATTCTTATTGTTACGGGTTACAGCAAGTTGGGGGAGATTTTTTCTGGTTATGGAAAAATCGCTATATGGAGGTTTTACATACTGCCCACTATAATATTTTACGCCAGCTAAAAGAGACTATTTTAATTATGAGCTGGCTTGCGGTTCCAGCTTCATTTTTAGTAATTTGGACACTATATAAGCGCAAAATGACGATATTTAATGATAAAATTATTCAAGTTAATATTATCATAGCTATTATGTTTATTATATTTGCTATTTTTAGCGGTAAAAATGTTGGCCAATCAATTTTTCCAATAGTACTGCCATGTGTATTTATTGCATCATTAGAAATAGATTCAATTAGAATTACAATTGTATCACTACTAAACTGGTTTTGTATTTTCATTTTTGGAACTTTCGGGGCTGCTATTTGGATTAGTTACTTATTATTTAATTTAAATATGCCGGACTCTTTTATTAATAGTGTTCTTAGTTTAACCCAGCATTTTCATTATAAATTTAGTATTTGGCATTTATTTTTCGCAATCTTTATTACAGTTATCTGGCTCTTTATGATTACAAGACGTGGGATCCGCGGCCGTGAAGTAATAAGTAATTGGGCGAGTGGTACAACATTTGTGCTAATTTTATTTTTAAGTTTATGGCTAGGTTGGTTTGACTCAATTTTAACCTTTAGGCCTATGGTAAAGCATAGTCTTAAATATATTAACACACAATCTTGTGTTGCAACCAATGGAAGTAATACAGTACAAAGCGCGATATGGGATTATTATGCAAATATTAAGTTGCTTCCTGTATTTTTTAATGTAAAATTCAGTGCTTGTAAACAAGCGTTAGTTGCTGTTGAAAATATAAATGAAATTGATCAAAAGACTTGGACAATTTTGTGGCAGGAAAAGCGTCCAATAGATAAAAGAATATATTTTGTTTTACACCGTAACTAAATTATCTAATTAAATCAGTTATCCTCATATAAAGAGTTATACAATAAAGTTTTGGAAAGCATATTATAAAAAATAAATTAATTTATTTTCTGGTAATTATTGCAAGTATTATTATTGCTTATCGCTTCCCAATTGGCAATGATGAAGCTTATTATATTGCATTTGCTAAAAGTCTACAAATGAGCTATGTTGATGCGCCTCCATTTGTTGCATATTTAAATATAGTTCAGGCAAAGCTAGGTATTTTCCAGCCTTTAATTAATCGTTTATTGGTCGTAATATTACATTTAATAGCAACTATTTTCTTAATCCTTATTGTAAAAAATAATCATGTGATAATACCTTCAAATAATAGGGATAATTTGTCGGATAAGTTATTGATTACTTTTTTACTGGCATATATTATTCCAATTTTTGGATTATATGGAATATTCATTTTACCTGATAGTGGTTTGATACTAGGTTTAAGCCTTATGTTATGGGTTAGCGACCATATTCTTAGAGAGGGGTATATATCTATAAAAAATAGTTTACTTTTAGGTATCGGATTAGGTATTGGCCTTCTTTCCAAGTATCATATTCTACCATTAGGTGGCGGTATGCTTTTAGGTTTATATCTGGATTTAGCTTGCAGAAACAGCAACCAATACAGCCTAAGACCTCTGGCAATGCTTATAATTAGTGTATTACTTGGTTTAGTAATTGCTGCACCATTATTTATATGGAATTATACTAACCATTATGCTTCATTTATATTCCAGTTACAACATGGATTTAATTCAAATAGCTGGCAATTAATAAGTATGGTTGGGTTTATTTTTGGTGCTATATTGTATTTAACACCATGGTTTGCTTATATGCTCTTTAAATATGGAGTTTTAAAAGAGAGACGTTATTACATACTAATTCCAGTTTTCTGCTTATGCTTGATTTTACTTATAAGCAGTCTTAGAAAAAATATCCTCCCCCATTGGCTATCTCCTGCTTTTTGGTTGCTTATACCCTATACAGTTATAAATTCTAAATCATTTGCGGCATTAAAGTCAATGTGCAAATATACCAGCATAATTTGGTTAG
>JAJFBO010000153.1 GCA_020697025.1 Burkholderiales bacterium | reverse complement strand
AGCCATCTAGTATTTTCTTAGTTATTTTCTTTATCTTCTTATTTTTGACCATCTTGTACAAATAGCAAAATCTTATTTAGACAAATCCATTTTCATTCCATAATGACTATCTATAAAACCAATACTTTTGTAAAAATTTATGGCCGATAACCTATTTTTGTTTGTTGTGAGCTGCAATAAACTACAACCTTTTTCTATCGCTGTATTTTTTATCCAATCAAACATTAATTTACCTAACCCAAACCTTCGAAAAGTTGATTTTATTCTAACACCTTCAACTTCTGCGCGAATGCACCCCTGTAGCGTAAGCGTAGGAATAATAATAAGCTGCAACGTTCCTATTATTTCGCCCATATATTCCATTACTACTAATGTAGTACTAGGATTAGATTGAATTAAATTAAATGCTTTTAAATAAAAATCTGGGATGTCCTTTTCAGTAAGCTTGGCTTCTCTGCTTTTACCAAGTTCATCATCAGCTAATAACTGTATTATTGAAAATAAATCTTTGTCTACAGCTTGCCTAATATTTATTTTAACTAAATCTAACTTTTGCATATATCACCTTTAAAAACTGAGTCTCAAGCACCCTACCGACCATTTTAAAAAACTATTAATTAGAGGTAAGTTGTAACCCATCCCATATATAAGGAGCTGTAGACATTTTATATTCATGTAAAAAAGATATTTTGTTTTCTCTAAATTGCACAACACTAATTCCTAACATTGCGTAAACTTTGTTTAAAGATACACATTCAAAGTCCCATTCGCAAAATAAAGACCGTGAATCTTCGCAATACCTAGATGATAAAATATCCCACTTTTTTACATAACTATCTGCTTTTTTCCACATTTTAAACCATAATTCAATTGAGCTAACTCCTATATATTTTGGGCCATGTGATTCTATAACTATTACTTCATTATGTAATGGCTCTATAATAGCATTTATATCATTTTGTTTCCAGCCAGCTATATATGTTTCTAATAGATTTAATGCAATATTTTTTCCCATAGTTTTATCCCACTCCTTTATAAATAAATATTATTGAAAAATTTTTCTTCCTTATATTGTTTAGATTCTAAATTTATTTTACAGCAATCATGAAAATACGTGGAAATGGAAATAATGTGACACTATTATTAATTTGCGGATATACTTTCTTTAACTTAGCATTATATATCATTGTAAATTCGTTAAAATCATCTAAACTAAGTGCGTCTTTAATTGGTACTAATGCGGTACCTTTTACCCATTCCAAAACAGCATTTTCTCCATTTATTGGTTGTAAATATATGGTTTCCCAAATATCAATATATGAGACCTTACTATAAAATAGTTCATAATATTTCTCTTTGGATAATACTGGGTTTTCACGAACCGTATGGGCTAATTTCTTGTTATAGTTCGGATTCTCAGAAATAGTTTCACGTAATAATACATGTGAAGGACAATGGAAATTATTTGGCATTTGTATAGCTATAACTTTATTTGCACAAGATATAATTTTATTAAATAATAATTCATGCTCATCAAGCCATTGCAAAGCTGCATTTGAAAAAATTAAATCATATGAACCTGTAAAATCATTAATATTGTTACGATGCCAATTAATATCAGAGTTTAGGCTGATTGCTTTTTCTAGCATGGCGTTAGAGCTATCTAGTCCGACCATACTTTTGGGTTGAAATTGCTCATATAGCTTATTTGTAATTTCTCCATTACCACAACCTAAGTCAATAATTGATTTAAAATTTATATTGGGTATTCTTGAAATCAACTCAATTGCTGGACGTAGGCGTTCATTAGAAAATTTAGCATATTGCTCAGGATTCCACATTTTTATCTCCTTGGCCTTATTTCTATAGTCTGACTAATAATTAAAGCTTTACTTATGCTAAGTGCTTTTTAAAATCTTCTCTTCTTAATCTATATAGTATATGTTTTGCTAATGGATGACTCGGATCTAGCTCTGAATGATTAAAATCATGAGTTGGGGCTCTTATCATTCCAAGTTTTTGTATCACACGTTCAGATCTTTTATTTACTAATGCAGTAAAGCTAACAATTTCATTTAAATTGTATTCGTTAAACCCTATATCTAAAGATTTTTGGGCAGCTTCTACAGCTAATCCTTGACCCCAAAATTTATAAGCAATACGCCAGCCAATTTCTACACATGGTGTAAAACTCGCTTTAAAGTCAGGAATATTAAGACCAACAAAACCAATTAATTCTTGAGACTCCTTTAATTCGCAAGCATAAAAGCCAAATCCCTGAACCTTAAATTTTGATTTAATTTTTTCTATAAGACTGATGCTTTCTTCAGAAGATAATACAGCAGGAAAAAATTCCATGACTTTTGAGTCTTGGTTCATTTTAATAAATTGTGAGATATCCTCTTCCTCCCAATCCCGTAAGATTAACCTTTTTGTTTCGTACATATATTCTCCAATGTTTTAAAAGGTTTAAGGTTTAGTAAATACTAATAGTATTTTAACCTGATTTAATTTTAAAATGGGGCAAAAAACTCCTAAAAATTTATGTTGTTTATATTCTTTTAGGATGGTTCTGGTTATTTGATATAATAAAGCTGTTATAGTATTCTTAAGGACTTAATTTTATGCTGGAAAACTCACTAATTCAGTTTGAAGACTTTGAAAAAGTTCAGATTCATGTTGGGCAAATTATAGAAGCTAAGCTTAATCTAAAAGCTATCAAACTGGCATACATTTTAACTATAGACTTCGGTGAACTAGGTATTAAAACAAGTTCTGCACAATTAACACAAAATTATTCTATTGAAGATATTATAGATAAAAAAATAATTGCAGTAGTTAATTTTCCCGTGAAAAAAATAGCAGGTGTAAAATCTGAAGTCCTTGTATTAGCAACCATCTGTAATAAACTAGGAACACTATTGATATCTGCCGATAGTAAAGCGATTAATGGTAGTCGTATAAAATAACAACAATATAACTTTTAGGAGTCTCTTTAATGAGTATTGTAACCGGAACTTGTAACTGTAATCTTATTAAATTTCAAATTGATTTGGATAAGATAAAAACAATTGTTAATTGCCATTGTAACTTATGTAGAGGAATGAATGGTTCAGCATTTTCAACTTATGCTGTTGTCATGGAAAACGATTTTACTATGCTTTCTGGCAATGATAATTTAAAATTATACCAAGCAACAGCTAATGCACAAAAATGCTTTTGTATTAGTTGTGGAACACCAATTTATAATATTAACCCAACTAAATATAATGGACTAAAAATACTGTATATAGGAACATTGCCAGATTTAAGATCTTTAATGCCCAAGGCTAATATCTATTATGAATCAAAATTAGAATGGGTTGATAAATTAAATACTATTGAAAGTTTTGCGCAAGTTCGAGTTAATTAATTTAAAATTTTTATGCATAAGTACCATTATACATAAAGCCAAAGTTAAGTGATTTTATAGCACTTTATTACTCTTTACGTTTACGACCAGCTGGAGCATTTGACCTGAAACTTACAGTTCTGGAATCAAATCCTTCCTTGACAAGTCTAATTCTAAATTAATATGCTATTTATAAATTCAACTATTAGTTTTGCACACAATGCCGGGTTATCTAAATGCGGAACGTGTCGCACCTGATCCAGCAAATTGATTTGTGATTTACTCAATCCAGCTTCTAAAAGAACTTTTTTATAATAAACTGAATTGATAAACCCATCCTGTAATCCAAGAATATATATCAAAGGAACCGTACCGTTGTTTTGGATTAGTTGCCTTTCATTTACCCATACTTGCGTTTCGAGATAATGTGCAAATTGTTGACGGCAATTGGGGTCCGTGTGCTTAATATCATAAACCATTTGCGTAAAGTTTTTTTGCTCATTTTTATATGGATCAACATATGCTGCTGCTATGATATTACATTCATGCTGCGTAAATTCTTTTTGAAACAGAATATCGACTGGTCCTGGCGAGTGATGTAGTGCAAATAATTTCTCTACACTTTCTGCCTGGGCGCTTCCTTGTATAATCAAGCCATCAAGCATCTTCAA
>JAJFBO010000152.1 GCA_020697025.1 Burkholderiales bacterium | reverse complement strand
TAACCAGTCATTATTAATACTTCCATCGTCAAGCGCAGCTTTTATTACATCTCTTTCATCATTAAGCATAAGGCTATATGTGGTTTTATAAATATCAACTTGCTCTGCGAAATAGTTAATGATTAAATTAGCTTTTACTCTTAAATTTACCACATCACCTACCATTATTGTAGGATCACTAAATGTTGACTGCAACTTTTGTTCAAGATCATCTAGTCTAAAAAGTAATAGTTTGTTAAAATTATCTACCTGAGCTTTTGTAGATAAAATTGCATTATCAAAATGCTTGTTTACTTTATATACTTTAAGAAAGCCGCCATTACCCTGAACGTAATCCACCAGACCTGTATAACTTCCAGATTCATCAAAAATATTATTATATTCTTCAATAGACTCTTGCAAAACCAAAATATCTGACTTAAACTGGGTTAAAACATCAGAAATGTCTTGTATGGCTATTTCTTGTGTTATACCCTCAATACCATACTGCATCCTCGTCATTTCATTTTGTAATTCGGCAACTTTATAAGATAACGCATTAATAGTATCGCTAATACTACCATTTCCGTTAAGGCATGCCTCATCAATGGCGCCTTTACCAATACTAAAGAGAAAACCAAGACCATAATTATAAGGTGGAGGAAATATTGACGCCATGGTCGACAGTGCTCCTACAGCACTATCATCTGTAAGATGATCACACATTACAGGCCCGCCAAATTTTTGGGGAGACTTAAATGAACCAATAGCTACTTTTCGTAAATTGCCATATGCCCAAAAATAACTATCAATATTTGCTGCATTAGAATAAAAAAATTTGAATTTTAAATTTCCTTTAATTTTATTCTCTTCAATATTAATCTTACATTTTTTACTGCAATTTACCTCTTCATTGTAAATTAACTCTCCGTTACTTAAGGCAGCACTAATTCTGGTAATCTTTTTGCCCGTATCATTTCTGATACTAAAAAAATTATCTGGCTTTGAATTTATGAATGGTTGTAAAGAAGATTCTGTTTGTAAAGAATGTGCTGAAATTTGCTGATTATTTCGACTTCCATTGCTACACCCATTTATTATAAATAGGAAGAAAAATAAGGGAAGAAAAAATGATCTTTTCAAATATCTCATTATAGATACCTCAAAAAATTATTTCTATCTTTGTTAGCCAGTGCACAAAATATACATTGCCCTTGGCACAATAGTAAATTAGTGCTAAGGCCAGTATTATACCTATTATTTTAAAAATTTACAATACCAATTCACCAAAACTCTTAGGTATAATATAAAGTAATGTATTTTAATTTAGAATTTACACTCAGATAATGGGTATTAATTGATATAATTGTTATTCTTTTTGCTCTCCTTTAGGTACCCAGAAGTCCTCCACAAATTTTCCTACAACTATAGTATCATCAACCTTTTGGTCAAATTTTCGCCTCAAATTTACAGTTTCAAGCGGGGTACGCCAATTTTTATAGAGGATTCCCCTTGTTAGCCCCACTTCTATTTTCATTTACTATACTTAGCATTTTTTTTCTTCATTATCATAACAAAATAAGCCGGAATTAACATTGTAGACAGGAAGATAGATCCTAAAATTCCACCAATAATGCCCAAGCCTAAAGAATGCTGGGCATTAGCCCCTGCGCCTTTAGCAAAGACTAACGGAATCGTACCCATTATAAAAGTAACCGAAGTCATTACAATTGGCCTAAAGCGTAATCTTAAGGCATGTAATACGCTATTTCTGGCACTATGTCCCGCCCTATACGACTGCAATGCAAATTCTACCAATAAAATAATATTCTTGGCCGATAAGCCAAGCAAAGCAATTAAACTAATTTGAAAATATAAGTCATTTGTCTTGCCGCTAATTAATAAAATTACTCCGGCACCAAATAAAGCAAACGGAACTCCCATTATCACAACTAATGGCAGCCGCCATAACTCATATAAAGCAGCCAATACCAGATAAATCATAATTAATGAAAAAATAAAAGCCATGCCAGATGTTTTTTGTGATTTTTTTTGCTGATAGCTAGTACCATACCAATCATAATAATAACCTTTTGGTAATTGTAGCATTTCTTCATCAATTATATTCATGACTTCTCCGGCAGAGTAACCATGTGCGGGAGTTACAACAACTTTTGAAGCAAAATAATTATTGAAGCGCTGGATAACCTGTGCATCTTGTGTATAATTTATTTTAACCAAACTAGACACTGGTATTAAGTTTTTTGAAATGGTTGATTGAAGATACACATTACGTAAGCCTTCTATGCTCTTTCTAAACAAATAATCACCTTCAATAATAACCCATACCAGGTCTTGCATTATATAGGCATAATTTACGTTATTATTACCATAAATACTTACTATTGAATTATATAACTGCTGTAAATTAACACCATAGTATTTAACCCGTTCTATATCTGGTAATACCGACATTTGCAATACATTAGTGTCTAATGTCTGAAATGCCGTAAGAACTTCTTTATGTTTCATTAATCTGGCTATCAAATTAGCACAAATTATCTGTAATTTCCGTGGATCGCCAACAACCCTGTCTTCAACGTAAAACTCAATGCCACCTGTAGTACTAAGCCCACGAATAGCTGGTTGATTAAATGCTTTTACTGAAATACTTGAGCTTTCATTACTAATTTTATTAAGATTTGCTATTATATTATTGGCATCACTTTTTTTGCCGCTACGTTTTCCCCAATCAGTTAAGGCAATAAAATATGAAGCAGCATAAGTTTTTACATTACCCGAATCCAAAAAGTCATAACCAATAATTGTCGTAACTGAAGAAATATTAGGATTTTTTGTAAGATTACTAACCATTTTTTCTGCAACTTTAGTGGTATCGGCTAAACTCGATGAAGACGGTAAATTTATTGTAGCAAATAATAAACCTTGATCTTCAGCCGGGACAAAGCCCACCGGGACAAGCTTAAATACTGCTAACGTGGCACAGATAGTTAAAACCCATATTAAAATCGCTATTTTTTTATGATCCAGTAAGTACGCAGCTCTTTTTAAATACCAGTGCGTTAGTTGATTAAATTTATGATCAAACCAATTTATTTTAGTTACCTTGTGCCTGGTATAACGCAAAATAAGATAGCTAAGCGCCGGGGTAAAGGTAAGAGCGCAAATACCTGATAAAACAACTGCACAAGCTATAGTTACCGCAAATTGACGATACATGATACCCGCTAGTCCGCTTAACCCCATTACAGGAATAAATACTACGCTTAAAACTAAAACAATTGCAACAATTGCTCCAAATACCTCATGCATAGTAGTTTCGATAATTTTTTTCATATCATATTCTGGGTGTTGGGCCCGTGTACGTTCAATATTTTCTACAATTACAATTGCATCATCTACTACAATACCAATTGCCAAAACAAGCGCAAACAAGCTTAATGTATTTAAGCTAAATCCTGCAATATACAAGCAGGCAAAAGTACCCATAACCGATACTGGAATTGTACAAATGGCAATCAAGCTCGCCCTGAAATTGCGTAAAAAAATAAAAATTACCAAAGCAACCAAGGCAAATGAAAACTCTAATGTAATTATTACATTATGCACTGAAGCTGCTACAAAACGTGAATTATCTATAGTTACTTTATATTTAAGGCCATTCGGAAAACTTTTTGCAACCTGGGCTAATTTATCAAGAATTTGCTTTTTAGCTTCTAACTGGTTAGCACCTGGAACCAAAAAAATTTGCATAATTGAACATGGATAAGATTTAAACTTACCTTTTGCATCCCGGAAATCAACCATTGCAATAGTATTATAGTTAGTTGCCCCAAGCTCTACCCTGGCAATATCTTTTACTCTTACTATCTGATTATTCTTATTCCTAATTATAATATTAGCAAATTGCTTGGGATTACTATACATTTGCCGGCCTAAAATATTTAGGGCAATGCCATTTGTGCTATCAGGCGCGCTATTGGTACGGCCGACAATAAATTCCTGATTTTGATCTTTAATTGCATCTTGTACATCTGTAATAGTTAGTCCATAATAACGCAT
>JAJFBO010000003.1:1395-16543 GCA_020697025.1 Burkholderiales bacterium | reverse complement strand
ATGATTTATTCAAAATTATTAACCGGGTTTATTTTACTAATTGTTCTACTTCTAGGTAGTTTATTTTCTTTACTGGAGACTGCAGCTGTAGCTATCTCCCAACATAAACTAGAAGCGTTAAAAGGAAAAAAAATCTGGGCTAATTATGCTTATTTATTAAAAAAAGAACTAGAAAAAGTATTAATTTTTAGTTTATTTGGCAATAGTTTATTTAATGCAATGTTTACTACATTGTCTGCTGTATTAATAGCTAATATGCTTAGTCACAGATTAAATGCACATTTCATGCTGCCGCTTACTACCATTGTTATTGCATTTTTCATTATTATTTTTTCTGAAGCAATGCCAAAAGTAATTGCCTCAAGAAATCCTACCCTAGTTTTAAAAATAATCGCTCTGCCGTCTTATTATTTATTTTTTATTTGTAGGCCCGTGATTTGGGTTATTGACAAGATAGTATATTTTTTTACCAAGTTCATTCGCTCTACTGAAGATGCAGCTTCTTTGGAAGAATTAAAAGCAATTATTGCTGATAAGCGTTCACCTATAAAAGGAAACCATCGGTTAATTTTATTAAATTCAATGAAACTAGACAGTATGACGGTTAAGGAGGTTTTAATTCCATTACGTATGGTTGAAGCAATAAATTTGAATGGTAATATCCAGTCTATATATAAACAAATATATACTAGTCATCACACCAGAATACCCGTATATGAAGATACTATAGACAGCATTATTGGGTTCATCCATGTCAAAGATATTTTATCACTTAATCATGAAAATTTAACCAAAGAAGCATTAGCCGAAATTATCCGCCCAATTGAATTTATTAATGATTTTATGTCAATAGTAAAACAAATTAACAGGTCTAATCATAAGAAGACGCGTATTTTTGTAGTAATTAACGAATATGGCGATATTCTGGGTATTGCATGCTTAGAAGATATGTTGGAAATGGTTTTTGGAAATTTTACCACAGAGTCGCCTCAACAAAAAACATTATCGGTTAAAACTCGTGAGAATAATATTATTGTTGATGGGACAATGTTACTTCGCGACTTAAATGAAATATATAGCTTAAACATTGAATTATCTGATGATGCAAGGACAGTTAATGGGCTGGTACTTAAAATATTATATGGAATTCCAAATGTCGGAGTATGCTTTAAATTGAATAATTTAATATTTGAAGTTATAAGTATGGGTGACTATTGGGTTGAGCGGGTTAAAATTACAGCTTTGTAATTATATGGATTATAAGTAATAACAAGTGATTGGTAAATTTGATATAATCCTAAATTATTAATAAAATCGTTGTCTTAGAAGATGGCGTTTGTTCAGGGTATTTTGGGGGGCGGTATAATTTATGACTGAATTATTTGCATTTATTTTTCAAAATAGTTTTTTACTTCGTGGATTTGTATTATTATTTTTAGGGTTGATTATAGGAAGTTTTTTGAATGTGGTGGTTTATCGTCTGCCAGTAATCTTAAACCGCAAGTGGCACAATGAGAGTATCAATCAATTAAATATAGATATAACTTGCCCATATGAACAGATTAATCTAATTCACCCTGCTTCACATTGCACTTCGTGCAAAACTAAAATTCCATTCTGGGCCAATATTCCTGTTTTAGGCTATTTTATTGTTAATGGCAGGTGTCATCATTGTTATTCTAAAATCTCAGTTCGCTATCCATTTGTTGAATTGGCAACTGGAGTATTATTTGTAATTGCTGGTTATATTTCCAATGATATAATCTTATTGCCGGGACTTTTAGTATTTATCAGTTTTATCGTTTGTTTAATCTTGATTGATTTTGATACTATGCTACTACCCGATGAGCTTACTTTAAGTTTATTGTGGCTGGGTTTAATTGTTAATTTAAATGGAATATTGTCATTAAGCCTGGCAAATGCGGTAATTGGCGCCGTAGTTGGCTACCTCTCCTTATGGTTAGTTTACTGGTTATTTAAAATAATAACTAAACGGGAGGGAATGGGATATGGTGATTTTAAATTTTTTGCGGCAATTTTAGCCTGGACTGGTTATAATGCTTTCGTGGTTATTTTGCTTATTTCATCAATGCTTGGAATAATATACTATATTATAGCTAAAGTAAGTGGTAAACTATATTCTGATGAAAACATATCTGGACATATACCATTTGGTCCATTTTTAGGGGCTGCCGGCTTAATTGTAGTTCTAGCTGGCAAATATCTGAATCTGGCGCTCTTTCAGTTATGAGTAAATATAAGATTGGTTTAACTGGTTTAATTGGCAGCGGCAAATCTTTAGTTGCAAATTATTTTGCTAATTTTGGGATTGATGTTATTGACACGGATATCATAAGCCATGAGCTAACTAATACAAATGGCACGGCAATGCCATTAATTATCAAAGAGTTTGGTCAAAAGTATATTACTTTAGACGGAGCATTAAACCGAAGTTTAATGCGTGAATTAATATTTAGCCACAAGCATGAAAAACTTAAATTAGAATCCATACTTCACCCCTTGATTTTTGATGAAGTTGTAGCCAGTGTCAGCCGCAGCAACAGTTTGTACACAGTAATTGTGGTACCGCTATTATTTCAATCACCAAGATATATGAAGTATATGAATCGAAGCATTTTTGTTGATTGTAGCGAAAATATAATTATTGACAGGGTTATTAAACGTAATGGTTGGAGTAAGGACATGGTTCTTGCGGTATTAAGCAGCCAAATGCCAAGAGCAGAACAAATGAAATTAACTAATGATGTATTAGATAATAATAAAACAATACTTGATTTGAAGTCACAAGTAAATAAATTGCATGGGATATATAATAATTTAGTAAATGCAAGGTTATAAACCACTTTAAAAAAGGACCGCCATCCTTTAAAATTTATATAAAAAATCCTTTGGGTAAAGTTAAAATATGAAACAAGTGATTAAATATTTGAAACGTCATCAAAATAAAATTAGGCTGTGTTATTGGCTAATAGTAATTTTTGCTTTTATATTTATTGTACTGCCAATATTTTTCTTCTTTTATTTATTTGATGAAGATAGAGTAAAACAGTTAATTATCGAGCAATTTGATAGCAATAATTATCATGTAGAGGTAGTTGGGCATGTTTCTCCAAAATTTTGGCATGGGCTAAGTTTAGGTTTTAGAGATGTTGAGGTTGATACTAAAAGCTATGATCCATTGGTTAAAATAAAAGATATGAACTGTCAGTTATCCTGGCTTGATCTTGTATTTGCACGTTATAAAGTGCGGCGGATGGCCTTAAATGATGTCGAAATTCATGAAGCTAACTTAATTAAAAAAACAAATCTGGGTAATATGTTTAATCTATCAAATGCACGGCGGAATTTTTTTAGCCGGATTACAACTTTTGATGTATATGGAATACATACGGCAGGAGACCAGGTTATAAATAAAGTAAGCGATGGTTCAATTAAAATACGTCAAGCTGGTGCTGGTGCTAATTTTGAACTAGGGTTTAAGCTTGATAATAAAAATATGTATTCCCTGGTGAGTGGCAAATTAGCTGGTGTAATGCCGCATAAAATTTTATTTAAGGACTTTCAAATCAGGTTATACAATGGACAGAGTTTTCAGCTAAAATTAAATTCAAACGCTACTTATTATATGGAATCATCAGCTCTTATTTTATCTCAGGTTCAGGGAAATATAAATAGTAATGATTATAAAAGTGATATAAGTGCAAATGAATTTCTTTTTTCTTTTGCTAAAGCTAGTATAAAACAGTTAAGCTTGAATATGCAATATGGTAATTTATTAGTTATGCATGATATTAAAGTTGCAGCCAATCAGATTACCTTTAATAATTATGCCGGATTAGATATTGATAAAATAACTACTAATTATACCATGTCATATAATGGTAATAAATTGGAGTTAAATTCAAACTTAAGCGACATAAATTATAGTGAATCGGCCTTATCTATTGCTGCTGGCAAATGTGAAAATAAGGTTAATTTAGTTTTACCAGAATTTGCTACAGGTAAATTTAGCGGTGAATTATCTGGTAATTGCAGATATTTTCCAAAACAAAAATTATTGGATATCAATTTTGTTGGTAGCTTAAATAGTGCTCCATTAAAATTAAAAATGCAGTTTTACAATCAGGTTAAACCATATCTGGTTTTAGCTGGTTATATAGATGATCTGGATTTATCCAGGATAAAAATTAATAAAGAAAAAATTCTTCCATTACTATACGATGATAGCCGCTTACCTTTTGACTGGCTTTCCTTAATTAATATTGACGCCAATTTAATAATTAAACATTTTGCGCTAGACCGAATAAATTTAAATAACTTATCAACAAAATTTACAGTGCTTAATAATACTTTAAATGTGAATAAAATACGTGCAGATGTATATAAAGGATTATTAAATGGACAGGTTAAAGTAGAGAAAATTGGAGAAAATGAATATAATGTTAGTGCTAAGCAAGTAATTAATAATGTTAACCTGCAAGATATGTTTAGCGATTTATTTGATGTTCAGGCAATTAGCGGACAAGCAGATCTTGTTGCCGATATTGTTGTGCCGAAAATACATTCTTATAGTGATCTATATCATAATTTAAATGGTAATATTTCTCTGGGTGCTTCAAATGGGATGTTTCATGGAGTAGATTTTAATTTATTTGTTAATCCGGCGGATATGAATTTTACTAGTAAAAAATCTACAGCTTTTGAGAGATTGCGATCAAGCTTTAACTTTGTAAATGGTGTAAGTAATAATGGTTTAGTTAACTTTTCATCTAAATATGTCATTGCTACAGGCAATGGGCAAGTTGATTTTGATAATGCTAAAATAAATTATGCTCTATCGATTAAAAGCGCGTTACCACGTAATAATGAAAAAATAAATTCTGTTTTAATCCCTGTAACTGTAACGGGTGATTTGTTTAGCCCAAAAATAAATATTAAAAATATACATCTTTATACTAGAGATATTGTAAAGCCAGTGGCTGCAAAAAAAAATAGTATACATAAAAAGAAAAAACATTAGGAATAGGGGATAATTATGCTTCGAGGGGTTTTAACTGCCCTAGCTACACCAATGTACCAAGATGGGACAATTGATTTTGACTCTTTAACCAGCCTGGTCTTGTTTCAAAATAAAAACAGGGTTGATGGGCTGGTAGTTGCTGGTTCTACTGGTGAGGGTTCACTCCTTACAGTTGAGGAGAAAATTGCAGTTGTTTCACATGTTATAAAAATAAATAAGGGTAGTGCAAAGATTATTATAGCATTTAATGATATTGCAACTAATTTTGCAGTTGATTTTACTAAAAAATTAAATGATATAGAGGGCATAGATTATTATATGGCAACAACTCCTGCGTATATACGACCAACCCAGGAAGGTTTATACCAGCATTTTAAAGCTATAGCAAAGACAAGCAGACGTCCAATTATTCTATATAATATTCCCAGCCGGACAGCATGTGATTTAGATAATGCAACCATACTCAGGCTGGCTTTGGACTATCCAAATATTGTGGGTATAAAAGATGCAACAGCAAATATTGCACGTGCTTGTGATTTATTCCAGCGCCGTAGGGCAAATTTTGCTGTATACTCAGGAGATGATAAGACTTCCTCCGATTTTGTTCTAGAAGGTGGAGATGGAGTAGTGTCAGTTGCCAGTAATTTATTTCCTGGTCAATTTAAATCTTTAATTGATAATGCATTATCAGGAAATAAATTATTAGTAACCAAAATTAATGACAGTTTATCAGGCTTATATAATACTTTACCAATGGAGACAAATCCGGTAGCATTAAAATGGGGCTTAACTTTTATGGATGTTATCAAACATAATATGGTAAGGCTGCCGCTCTTGCCATTAAGCGGGTTGTCACAAGAATATATAAAACTAGAATTAATGGATATAAAATGCAAAAAATAATAAATATACTGATTTGTCTTGGCCTATGTGTACTAACTGCTTGTTCTAATATGGGGGCGGCGTCAGAATACTCATTAGGATTATCTCGTCCTACTTCTGATTTGATAGTTCCTCCTGGACTTAGTGCGCCTGATGTTAGCGGGGGCCTGAAAATGCTGCCTACAAGTACGGTTAATGCAGGGTATACCTTAAATCAAATTAAGGATATGCAGATCGTGCAAGGCGGCAGCGAGCGTTACCTAATGATAAAAGGTAAAACAGTTAATCAGGTAGGGCCATTAATGCAGGCTTTTCTTAATCAATCCGGCCTTGCTATAAAATATCAAAATCAGACAGTTGGTTTAATGCAAACTGATTGGACGTCAAAGAATAATGTAGTAAAAGAAAAAGATATACGAGCTTTCTTTGATTGGATTGGCTGGGGCAATATGTATTCATTGCAGTCGCAATTTATGTTTCGCATAAATTTATGGCAAAATGGTGGTGATACACAAGTATTTGTTACTATTTACCAAATGAATGAAGTATATCCAGGATGTACCAAATATCTTAACCAGAATATCCGTGTGTCTTCCTCGGATAATCAAATACCTGTTTGGATGCCAATGCCGCCAGATCCGAAGATGGAACTTGAATTTTTAATGAAATTTATGGCTTTTGCCAACCCTGTAAAAGTACCGGTAGAGCATATAGAATCACAAATTGCTGCAGTAGCGGCAGTTGAGACCAAAACAGCAGCCTTGGACGGATCAACACTAGTAATTAATGATGCATTTGACCGGGCATGGTGGCGTGCTGGTTTAGCTTTAGAGCGTGTGGGATTAGGGGTGACTGATAAAAACCGGACTACAGGTGAATATTATGTCTATCCGCTGCAATCACAAATTGATAATCCCGAACCTGGTTTTCTTGACCGCTGGTTTGGCAGTAATAAAAATAGCTTACAAATACCTAAAGCGATGTATGTAATAAAATTAGGAGTTAAAACGCCAACAGTTACTACTCTTAACATATCACTATATTCAGGGGCACAAGATAAGGATTTTTCTAAACATCAGGCCAAGTACTTAAATGATTTATTAAAGCAGTTGGAATAAGCCAGGTTTAATCATGCTAAAAAAGTATTTAGCCGCGCTATATAATGCTAGATATGATGCACCACAGGCACAAAAAGAATTAGTAATTGATATAAAGCGCCGTGGATTTTTAAAGCAGATAATCGATGTAACTTTATTTAGTACATTTGCAGGTACTTGTTGTGCAGTCCCAGGTGAGTATAGTGGAAATTTGCCGGATATTGGAGATTCCGATCGGGCTTTATTATCTCCTGCTGAGGCTAACTTCTTGGGTTTACAGGTAATTCAGGAAATTGGTAGTGCCGGGGATATGTTAAATGATTATGACGTTTTAACTTATCTAAATGAAGTTGGTTCTAATTTAGTGAGTTACTCACCCTTAGCTGGCACTGATTTTAATTTTTATATAATTAAAGATAAGCAGATAAATGCATTTGCCTTGCCAGGTGGATATATTTGCATGTATAATGGCTTAATTTTTACCACTAAATCTGAAGCTGAGCTTACCTCAGTTATGTCGCATGAAATAGGACATGTCGTACAACATCATATTTTTCGTAATATTGCTAATTATAACCGTAGCCAATGGTTAGCTCTTGCTGGTGTTTTAGCTGGCGGTTTATTGGCTGCATTTAATCCAGCAGCAGCGATTGTTGCACTAAATAGCGGACAGGGCCTGGCAATACAAAATATGTTATCGTTTTCACGCGATTTTGAGCGTGAAGCTGACCGGGTAGGGCAAGGCATAATGTATAAGGCCGGGTTTGACCCAAAAGCAATGCCTAGCTTCTTTCAGAGCTTGCAAGATGCAAATAAATTTAATGATAGCGGTGCTTATGAGTTTTTACGTACTCATCCAGTTACAAGTGCCAGAATTAGCGAAGCAGAAAACCGGGCGCGTAATTTACATGTCAAAATGCGGCAAGATAGTGTGAGTTTTCTTTTAATTCGTGAAAAATGTAGAACCAGGCAATTATTAGCTCCAATAGCAATCAACTTTTATAAACAATCAATTACTAGTAAAAAATATGCTAATTTAGACGCACAATACTATGGTTTAGCTTATGCATACTTTGTAAATCAAAATCTTGCACTGGCAGGTACTGCGTTGGCAAAAATAAGTGAGGCCAATTTTATTTCTCATCCGATAGTTTTAAGTTTAAAAGCACAAATTTTAATTGCAATTAAAAATTATAAGGCTGCAGATAAAATTCTGGGCGATGCATTAAGTAATTACCCTACACACAAATCATTATGGCTGGGCCAGGTGGATTTATACCTTGTTTCCAAACAATACAGTATAGCCAGTAAAAAATTAGATAATTTGAGCCGTACCTATCCCAATGATTTAGATATATGGCTTAGGCAGTCTTCTTTGTATTCAGATACTGGTTTAAACAATAAACAGAAGTATTTTTATGCTTTGGGTAATACATTTTATTTAAATGGTGATTATAAATCAGCACTGGAGCAATATCAAAAAGCTATAATAATTAGGGGTTCTGACTCAACATTGAGTGATGTAATTAGCGCCAAAATTCTGGATACCAGAGGTATGATAAAATATCGTGCCCAATTCACTAATTAGTTATAGGAGGTTGTAACGGTTCGATCTTGATGCAGCCACGAACAAATTGGCTATGAGCTGGGAAGGCCCAGCCTTTTTTATAAAATCGTGAATCTTCTTCTGGAATTAATGTGCTATTCTTTATCAAATTTCTATATTTTTGTGGATTTGGGTCATCATGATAAAAAGAAAATTTTACCTTTATTGCAGTTTCATACAGAAACGATTCATAATCATCAAACTTATTTATTAAATATTTTTGGCATCTGTCTAGTATAGTCGCTACTTCTACCAGGAGAGCTATAGAAGTTTTTTCTGTAAATGTTTCTGGATTATAATTTATTAAAGTTGGCAGGCTGATCGAATAATAAACTGGTTCTTTAAAATCAAATTGCTTAGGCTGCATAATAGTTGGCCAGTATTGACTTAATCCGTAACCTTCTTGTGTTGAATATGCTTTTTCAATCAATTTTTTAGGTAACATGTTTTCGTCAGTTGCCGGCGCAAAGCAGGAAACCCCTCCGGCAATAGTTAAATAAATATGTTTAGCTATATTTATGGCGTAGCCGGATAATTTATTTATTTTAGCTTCTTGAAATACAAGAGCTAAGTCATTATCCCATTTAGTATAAGTATTATGCCAAATATTATAACTTGAACGATGGATATTGCACATTTCCTGATAAATTTCCAGAAATGTTGGATCTGTTTTTATTCTTTCTAATAATTGCCTGGGAAAATATAACACAGACTGTGTCCAAGGGTTATTAATACTATTATTAAGTGCACTAAAAATTTTGCTTTGATCTGTATAGGAGGAAGGTTTTTCTACATCTATCCTATAAGTCCTTAATAAATTTGTATGACTATTATTCTCCGATATTTTGGGTAATATAAATGATGTTCTGGCGCCTGCATCCAGATTCCAGATAGAAACACTAGCCTTTGACTTTTTCTTCATCACGGCATCAACTATATGAACAAATCCAAACATTTGCCCTACATTAATAGTTGGATAGGAAACTATACGGTTGGCCATTGAGAGATAAAACTCAGATTCTTTGTTCAAAATTAATCCTACTGGATTATTAACTCCCTTAGTATAGCTAAAATTATCGCGTATAATAGGGGGCAGGGACTGATTATTAACTGATATGCTTCCACCACCTGCAATAGGTAAAAATACATCACGTTTATGAATTATTCTCTCGCCAAATGGATAATTTACCACCAGAAAAGGAAAATCTTTTAACTGATTATACTTCTCTTGAATACGTTTTGAAAATGTAGGGTTTATTACAGATATTAAATCTAATACTTCAGATAAATTATAAATGTAAGTATTTTGTAATCGGCCATCTTTAATATTTTGCATATTTATTCCTACAATAGATACAGGTTTTATTTGGTTTGAAGTTATTCTACAAACTTATAAATAGTATAGTTGTATAGGTAGGTTGACTTAAATATAGATAGCCTTAAGAATAGCAGCTAGGATCCACTAAATCTGGAGCAATATTTAAATGCTTTATAACTTCAATAAAATAATCCACAAGATCATTTTATGTAAGTAATAAAGATTATAGGTTTAAATTGCACTAACAATTATACATTTAATTACATGTGCAAAGAACCTTTTTTACCACTTAATTTAAGGGATTTTAAAATATTTATTAGTGTTTTGTAAAAAATAATTAATAATGTAACTATATGTTTTATATAATATCAATTACTCAGGTAAGGATTAAACCATATTTAGTAAATTAGTTAAACCCCGAATTTGGTAGGTAAAGTATTTAATTATTATAAAATTAACAAATCTTGCTAAAAATATTATCAATATTTAATTCGCTGGTCGTAAAATTTTGATTAAATATTTGGCTGTTGTGATATACTTTATCATTATAAGCAGATGTTTATAGCCAAGTTTAATAATTCAGGTTATTAGAATAGCTAACATTATCACTGTATAAATAGTTTTTAAAATTATGACTTTTAATTAAACTTTTTATATTGCAGTTATTTTCTTTATTGTAAAATTTACTTTAGAAATTAAATTTAGTTTAAAATATATACTGGACAAAGAGAATTGCTTTTTATACTTTTAGATATAATATACACATCACTATAGACAGTATTTCTGGTTAAAGAGTTTAACAGGCAGTTATTTTATAAATTACAATTGTAATTTACCCACCACTTAGCTTCTACTTTATGAAGCTTTTTCTATAATCAAATTTCAAAATAAGTATTACATGATCTGATTTATTATATAAATGGTTATAAAATATTATGGTTTAACTTTTTATAGGTTGAAAAAATATGAATCCTGTTGTCTGGTTTTTTATAGCAATATCTTCATCAGTAGCAAGCTCAATATTCTGGAAATATTCAGCCAGGGAAATCCTGAAATTCTCTAGTAATGCCAATTTGCTGCATAAACAAGTTACTAGTTTATGGTATATAGTCGGCTGGTTTTTTTATCTATTGGCAACATTTTTATGGATTTATTTACTTGGCAAGTATGACTTTTCAAAAATCTATCCAATCTTTGTCGGTTCATGTATAGTTTTATCCTTAATAACCGGTTTGATATTTTTTAAAGAAAATACAGGCATGTTATATAAGACAATTGGCGCGGTTCTTATAATTTGTGGAATTACATTTATAACCAAATCTTAGAATGATAAAAACTATAATTTTCATATATTATAATTTGAGCTTAAACGATGCTAACTAGAAAAAATGCAATTATTTTTGGTGAAACCGCTTTAGCAACCAGATGTATAGAGTATTTACTAACTAATAACTGGAATATAAAAGCGGTATTTACCCATGATATTTATGTAATTAATTGGTGTAAAGAGCGTTCCATACCTTGTTTAAATACCAGGCAGGCTTTTGAATTCAATAATTTAAATAGTTGTTATTTATTTAGTATCATCAATCCGTATATCATTCCAGATGAACTACTGGCACAACTTAAGCCCATAAAAGCCATTAATTATCATGATAGTCTTCTTCCTAAATATGCGGGAGTAAGTAGTACAACCTGGGCAATCCTCAATAATGAACCATTTCATGGTATTAGCTGGCATGAAATAATAGCAGGGATTGATGAAGGTGATATTTATTACACAACTGAAATTCCTGTTGAGGAAGCTGATACTGCATTTTCTCTTAATCTTAAATGCACAGAAGCTGCATTTAGTGGATTTAGAAAACTAATTAGTGATATTGAACAAGATCAGCTAATAGGCATTAAGCAGGATTTATCCCAAAAGACTTATTTTGGCCGGGCGCATATACCAGATAATTATGCTTATATAAGTTCTGTTGATACAATATCTTATATAAATACACTATTTAAAAGCTTAAATTTTGGTGATGGATATATTAATCCGGTTGCTACTGTTAAAGTAAAAATTAAGGGTGTAACTTATATCCTGGAAAGTAAACCAACCCAGGAGAAATTTAGTGTTCTTGATCCATCTGGCTGTGTGTTAAAAGATATATATGGTAAAAGTGTAAACCATAAATTTGTATTTGCAGATATAGACCTATATCATTTAAGCCCTGCTGAACTGTCTGGTTGTAAAAAACTCAAGCAAAAAGAGTTTAACTATTATAATAAGCTAACTGAATTAGTTAATGAATGTGAAACGCAAAGTAGTTTGCTTTCATATGTTTTACCTTCAGATGAGAAGCAGGAAATAGACCTTAGCAATAAAATGTCTGCTGATATAGTATGCTTATTTTTATCTATTATATTAAGCCGCTTAAATGGCAGTGATACTTTCTTAAAAATTTATCATAATCATATTGATAACACAAATTATCTTATAAATGAAATTATTGAATATATAAGTATAATACCTATAGAGCAGAAAAATTTAGATTTCTCCTATTATGAAATGACTCAAAAAATAAATGAGGAATTTATTAATAATAAGTTTGATTTATTCAAAGATTTTGGCTATAGATATAATTTAAATTTATGTAGTGAATTTGCAATTACTGATAATTACTCAGGTACAATTGATAATCATAGCGTAGTGTTTACAATTAAACAAAATAAAGTATCAGTAAAGTTTTATAAAAAAGATGCTGTTTTTATAAAGATGCTGATAAAAACTATTAACGTCCTTTTTGCCAGTCATTTAGATGACATAAGAACAAACCCACAAGTCAAATATCTCCAATTATTATCAAAAGAAGATTACCAAATGGTAGTCTATGATTGGAATAAAACAGATAAGGATTACCCGCAGGATAAGACTATTCATCAGTTATTTGAAGAACAAGCAGCCAAAACCCCAGATAATATTGCAGTAGTTTATGAAGACAAGCAGCTAACTTATAGGGAATTAAATCAAAGAGCGAATCAATTAGCGCATTATCTGAGGGAAAAGTATCAGATAAAAGGAGATGATTTAATAGCATTATGCTTAAATAGAAGCGAGTATATGATAGTTGCCATATTAGGTGTGCTTAAATCAGGTGCAGCATATGTGCCTATTGACCCAGATTATCCAGATGAAAGAATTAACTACATTATCGAAGATACACGGGCCAGGGCCTTAATTATTAACAGCCATAATCAAGAGCTAACTGACAAAGTAACACCTGGAAGTTTTCAGGAAATTCCTCATTCCCATATAAGTAATAATCCATACTCCAATATTTTAAGGGTAGATGATAAAAACTTTACCAGGATTCTCAGGAAATACCCGATAGCAAATCCAGAGTTAAATATAACAAGTAAAAACTTGGCTTACGTAATTTATACTAGTGGAGCAACTGGCAAACCTAAAGGTGTACTTCAACAACACAATAATGTACATAGACTATTAACAGCAACTAATGATTTCTATCAATTTAACATTCATGATGTATGGACATTATTTCATTCTTATGTCTTTGATTTTTCTGTATGGGAGCTATGGGGAGCATTATGTTATGGGGGTAAATTAATAATTCCTACTATAGAGCAAATAAAAGATACAAGTTTATTTTATAAATTATGTAATAAACAGAAAGTAACTGTTTTAAACCAAACACCAAAAGCTTTTTATGAATTTATCAACGTTGCATTAGAGAATGAGAAATTAGATTATCTACGTTATGTCATATTTGGAGGAGATGCTCTTAATTTATTAAATTTGAAACCTTGGTTTAATAAATATGTAGATTATCAGCCTAAGTTGGTAAATATGTACGGAATAACAGAAACAACCGTACATGTAACATATAAAGAAATTTACGAACAAGATGCGGATAAAATATCAAATATAGGTAAAGCAATCCCAGATCAAAAAATATACGTTTTGGATAAAAGCTTAAATCCATTACCAATGGGAAGTATAGGTGAGTTATACATTGGTGGTGCAGGTTTGGCTCGCGGATATTTAAATCTTCAGGAACTAACTAAAGAGAGTTTTTTGCCTAATCCATTTCAAACTGATACAAAAAAACAATCTGATATAAATACCAGAATGTATAAAACTGGAGATTTAGTACGCTATTTACCAAATGGTGATTTAGAATACATAGGCAGGAATGATTTTCAGGTAAAAATCCGTGGTTATAGGATTGAATTAAGTGAAATCGAGAGTGTGTTAAACACTTATCCAGGCATAAAAAATGCAGTCGTAATTGCTAAAGAAACTGTTAATAATGAGGGACTATCACCTGGCAATAAATATTTAGTAGCCTATTATGTATCAGATATTATTCATGACGAAGAAAAATTATTATTTTATCTATCCAATAAATTACCTGAGTATATGATACCCAATGTATTTGTTTACTTAAATAAATTACCCTTAACAATAAATGGCAAATTAGATAGAAACTTGCTACCAGCTCCCGATGTTGCTTCAACAAAGAATTTTCTGGCTCCACGAAATGATCTGGAAGCTAAAATATTAACTATCTTTACTGAAGTATTAAATATATCAAATCATCAGATAAGTATTACTGATAATATATTTAAGTTTGGCGCTGATAGTATTACAAGTATCCAGATAGTAAATAAGTTAAGACAACGATTAAACCTGTCAGTACGGATAGAAGATATATTTAATCATAAAACTATACGTGATTTATATGACAAAGTAATAAGTAAAATTATATTAAATGATATCCAGCTATCAATTTTAAGTGAAGGGGGAAACCTTTCTGGTGAAGTGCCAATGCTGCCTATTCAGCAGTGGTTCTGGGATCAAGTTTATAATAACAATTTTGTAGAAGCAGCACATTGGAACCAGTCATTTTTAATTAAAACGCAAGAGTTAGAAATTGAGATACTACGGCAAAGTATTAAATACCTAATTAATTATCATGATAGTTTTAGGTTAAATTATATAACTGAGTCATTACCTGGTAATAAAAAAGATAGTTTTAATTGTAAGCAGTATTATGCTGCTAATATTATAGTTCCAGAACTAAAAATTTTAGATTTAAATGGCCCAGGTATTAATAATAATGAACTACAATCAATTCTAACTAGCTGGCAGAATAACTTTGATTTAGCTAGTGGTCAGGCCTATAGTATTGGTT
>JAJFBO010000003.1:0-1367 GCA_020697025.1 Burkholderiales bacterium | reverse complement strand
ATTTATTAGTTGATTCGGTTAGCTGGAGGATAATTGCTGAGGATTTACAATTAATTTATAACCATTTACTAAAAGTAGGCTGTAGTAAAAAAGATGACATATCTATTTTTAAATTATTAGGTGCTAAAGGAACCAGTTACCGCCAGTGGGCATCAGTAGTTAAAGAGTATGGCATACAAAATAAAGACGAGGCTAATTATTGGCATAGTGTAATACATGACTATGACAGCACTAGTAAAATTGCTATAGCTAAATTGGTTGAAAGTGAAAATTCCAGAGCTGAAACTGACATAAAATTGGATAATAAGTATACAAGGCTTTTATTGACAAAAAATAATCATGTTTATAATACACAGATTAATGACTTATTGTTAGCCGGTTTATGTAATACATTATATGAAGTAACTGGTAGCCAGATACAACATATTTTATTAGAAGGTCATGGCCGGGAGGAAATTAATCCGCATGTAAATATTAATCGTACAGTAGGGTGGTTTACCACAATGCATCCGGTTCGGTTTGACTTAACAAGTCAAGTCTTAAATAATGAATTAGGTAAGTCTATATTAAATAAGGAAAGGAATATTGATACTTTAGAAATAGCTGGTGTAATTAAAATAGTGAAAGACAGTTTACGGGCTATACCGAATAAAGGAATTGGGTATGGAGCAATATTTGGTTATGTATCTGACAATTTACCAAGAATAAGTTTTAATTACTTAGGGCAGTTTGGTAGCACTAATTCAGCTACTAACAATATACAACTCACACCAGAAGCGATAGAAAAGTCACAACAAGTTCAAAAGTGGCAAATAACGGGTGAAAGAAGCGGTATTAATAGCAGTAAACTTAACTATGATAATAATATAATTAATATAAATGGCTATTTAATTGATGGAATACTACAGTTTAATATTGTAACTAAACTAGGTGATAAAAATACAACTAAGTTTGCCGAACTATTCCAGAATAAACTTATCGAATTAATAGATTATACAAGTAACGAAACAAGAGAATATTTAACTAGAAGTGACATAGATAATATAATTTCCCAGGATTATCTGGATAGTATACAGGCAAAGAAAGATATTGCTGCTGTATTTTTAGCCAATAGCCTACAGCAGGGCTTTATTTACCACACACTACATCAAGCCAAAGATTCAGCGTACCGGATTCAATTAGTATTTGACTATAATAATGAAATAGAACCAGATAGACTAAGAAAAGCATGGCAGAAAGCGGTAAATAAATATCCAGGTCTCAGGCTGCGTTTTGCCTGGCATGAAGAATTGGTACAGATAGTTGATAAATATCAGGAAATAGACTGGACTTATTTAGACATTAGTCAAAAGCAGTCAAATGTACAA
>JAJFBO010000151.1:2183-6299 GCA_020697025.1 Burkholderiales bacterium | reverse complement strand
GGTATATCATCTGGATCGTGGCTATGAAGATATTGAACATAAATTAGGCAAAGTAGGTGCCGATATCACCAGGTTGAAATAAACCCTGTTCTGAATAAGTAAAATAGCCAATCTGAGATTGGCTATTTTACGTTAAATTTACTATTTTTATAATAAAATTTGAGTTTCCTCATCAATTTCAGGAGTTTTCAGACTCCGACAAAATGCAACATATTTTGGATGTGTAACAAAAGTATAGAATATTACAGCCATAGTAACCGAGTAAATTGGGTTTTGGTTAAAATAGATTGACCATAAGTAAGCAATAATTGGCAAATTAAGCGTAGCTAAATGCCTTAGCGTAACTTGTTTATTCATTATATTAATGCTACCATAAATAATTAGAAGCACCATAATAGAGCCGTTGATAAGGAATAAGTCATTTACGGGGATTGTGGACATCATTAATCCAATTAAAGCAAATACAAATGCACCAAATATCCTGGTTTTAGAGCTAATTGCGCCCATACTAATTGGAGCTGCCATATAGCCCATTATATTATAGCCACTAACTACGAGCATTAAAGAAGACCAGCTTTCTGATTTCCATAAAATAATAGCAGTAAGCGCAAAGTTAATTAACATAGAACGGCGGCATAGATTATATACAGGATGTAATTTTGTAATAGTCCATTTAGGCATTTGTCCAGATATAGCCATTGCATAAAACATCCGTGCCGACCCGCCAAGATAGGAATAACCTGTACCGGATGGGCTAACCACACTATCAGCAATCAGGAGCATACTAACAAAATTAAGACCAAGCAACATGGATAAATTGAGTAATGGAGAATGAAAGTTGAGATTTGCCCAACCAGTTGCCGCAATCATGTTATGTGGTATGGCGCCCATAAAAGATAATTGCAAAGCCATATATAATATCAAAACTATAATAATTGAACCAAGCATTGCAATTGCAACATTTCTTTTGGGGTTAATTATTTCACTGGCAAATGAGGCTGGCAACTGAAAACCGTTAAATGAGTAGATTAGCCCACCACCAACTACAGCAGCAAAAACAGAATTTATACCATAAGTGGCATTACTTGCTAAAGTAAAATTGCTAGTGTCAAATCTGGCAATAAAAAATACAATTACTGTAAATATTGGGGTAAATATTTTAAATGCAGTAACTATATTATTAACTCTGGCTAATAGCTTAATTCCATAATAGTTTATCACCAGATAAATACATAGTATGCCCAGAGCAAATAGCTTACCCGTAAAGGTTAGCGAATTGTCATTCATTAAAACAGCCGATTTAGTGGCAGCAGCTAAGTATTGTGTGGTAGCTTGTGCTTCAGTTGCAACAGTAACAATAAGGCCAAACCAATTGGCAAAAGCAAATGGCATACCAAAAATATTGTTATGAGACAGGGAGCTCGATCTGGTTGTTGCCCCGCGCACCGGGTATTTGGCTACAACCTGGGCCAAACAAAACCCCACTAAAAGCACGATAGCTGCGGCGGTAACCCAGGCCAGGAAGGCATAATTGCCGGCTAATTTGGCGTTTAGTTGTGCGCTAAATAGCCATCCGGAACCAACCATGGAAGTTGCACTGATTGCTATAGTGCTAAGTAAGGAAATTTTCTTGGGTGAACTGGACATTAAAGATGCCTTATAAAAAAATTAATGTAAAAAAATATTCACTTCGTCATTGATTTCTGGAGTATTTAGACTTTGGCAAAATGCAACATATTTTGGGTGCGTAACAAAAATATAAAACACTAGTGCCATGACAATCGAATAAATTAAATTTTGATAAAAATAAATTGACCATAAGTAAGTAATTATTGGCAGATTTAAGCTTATCAGCTGTTTGATGCCAACTTGCTTATTCATTATGCTAATAACTCCATAAATAATTAGAAGCAGCATAACAGAACTATTTATCATTAGCAATTCATATACCGGGATAGTTGACATGAGTACGCCAGTAAGAGTAAATACACCAGCACCAAACATCCTGGTTTTACTGCTAATTCCACCCATGCTAATAGGAGCAGCCATATAACCGATAATGTTATATCCGCTAACAACTAGCATAAGTGTAGCCCAGCTATCTGACTTCCACAGGATTACCCCAATAATAATTACATTAATCAGCATAGACCTTCTGCATAAATTATATTTAGGATGCAGCCGGCCAATAGTCCATTTAGGCATTTGTCCAGATATAGCCATTGCATAAAACATACGTGCTGATGCACCAAGATACGAATAACCTGTACCGGACGGGCTAACTACGCTATCAGCAATTAAAAGCATAGTAACAAAATTAAGACCAAGCAACATAGCTATATTTAAAAGTGGAGAATGAAAGTTTAGTGAAGACCAGCCAGATGCAGCAATTAAAGAATGTGGTACAGCGCCCATAAAAGCTAATTGTAATGACATATATAATATTAAAACCAGGATAATTGAGCCTATCATGGCAATCGGAACATTTCTTTTTGGGTTTTTTATTTCGCTGGCAAAAGATGCGGGAAGCTGAAAACCATTAAATGAGTATATTAGTCCTCCGCCAACAACTGTTGTAAAAATTGAGCTTATCCCATAGCTGGAGTTATTTATCAATGTAAAATTACTGGTATCAAAGCGGGCAATAATAAAGACAATTATAGTAAATACCAGGGTAAATATTTTATATACAGTAACTACGTTATTGACTTTAGCTAATAATTTAATTCCGTAATAGTTTATGATTAGGTAAATAAACAATATTCCAAGAGCAAGTAATTTACCATTAAAAGTTAAGACATTGTGCTCCATTAAAGTTGTAGATTTCATTGCGGCAGCTAAATACTGGGTTGTAGCCTGAGCTTCTGTTGGTACTGAGACCAAAATCCCAAACCAATTGGCAAAAGCAAATGGCATGCCAAAGATATTATTATGGGATATGGAGCTTGATCTGGTTGTTGCCCCACGTACCGGGTATTTATTTACTACGTAAGCCAGACATAGCCCGACTGATAATACAGTAATTGCGGCGGCTATCCAGGCAAGGAAAGCATAATTGCCTGCAAGTTTTGCGTTAAGTTGGGCACTAAATAACCATCCTGAACCCATCATGGACGGAGCAGTAATTGCAATGGCGCTAATTAATGATATTTTTTTAGGCTGATTTGACATATCACGCTTTGCCTTATAAATAAAATAGGTTGCATTTTATAGTCAAACAGATTGGAAGTACGGTAAAAAGTTCTGGCTACTTGGCCATTTAGCGAGCCAAATACTGAACTGCGTAAATCCAATTTGGTTGAGTATGTATAAACGAGGATTATATCATAATACTATATAAATATCAATGTGCATCTAGATGGCCTGGGCATATTCTTCCAAATATATTTATTTGAAAGAATAATACTAAAAGTAAGTCATGTCTACTAATATATGCTAAAATCAAGGCCAAGTTATAGGTGTTATATTAGGAAAACAAAGTGGTGTAACAGTTCATAATATTAGGATAATAAATAAAAGTTGAACTAAGTTATTAAATTTTAATAAAATTAATTATATTTTTAGGACAAAATTATTATGCAAACGCAGTTAGAATATATTGAACGTTACAGCCAGCCCAAAGCTCCGGTGGATGCCGTGGTTATTTTATTACATGGGTTAGGCGCAGATAATAATGATTTTGTGCCTTTGGTACAAGAGTTGCCGCTAAAACATTCAATCAAATTTATTTTCCCCAATGCGCCTAAGCGGCCAATTACCTTAAATGGGGGGTATGTAATGCGCGGCTGGTATGATATTAAGGAATTAAGCAACCTGAATCATTTAACCGATACTGATGGAATAAATCAGTCTATCCGGCAAATTGAAGCAATTATACAACAACAAATAGATGCAGGTTTTACGGCAGATAAAATAATTATAGCTGGATTTTCTCAAGGCGGGGTAATTAGTTACATAACTGGTATAAATAGCAAATATAAGTTAGGCGGGATTTTAGCCATGTCATGTTATTTACCAGTAATGCCAACTAGGATTGAAGAGAGTATTAATAAAACTACACCATTTTTTGCACTTCATGGGACTGAAGATCAGGTTGTGCCCTATATTGCCGGAGTG
>JAJFBO010000151.1:0-2155 GCA_020697025.1 Burkholderiales bacterium | reverse complement strand
ATATCCTATGCCGCATAGTGTTTGTTTGCAAGAAATAGCTGATATAGGAGCCTGGCTGGATAGTATTATAAAATAAATATTTATCGAATAATTTGAGTACATACAGCAGTTGCAGTTATTTTATATTTTTCATTAGAAATACTAACATTCCAATTTAATCCGGTTTCACTATAAAGGTTTGAACTGGTAAAGTTATAAGTAAAATTTTTTCTGGCAAAACTAAAAGACTTTAAAGGAAAAGGGCTATTTTCTGTATTATAGTTAATTGAGCTGCTAATAGGCTCTTCTCCAAGCCAGCTGGATATAATAAGTATATTACTGTTTTGCTCTACCCAGCTAAAAGAAATTGGATAAAAGCTACCGGCAACAGCAGGATCATCACTTTTAAATGATGATATTGTACATTCGCCACTTGGTACAGATAAAGAGTTTTTATCTGGTTGGGCGGGATATGAAGATGGTTCTGCCTGGACTACAGCTACACATACTAATAATGAAAGTATTTTTGCTAAGTAAAGCAAACAAATATTTAATTTGTAGTTGTTCATATTTACACTTTCTTGCAATATATGAGCCTGGGGATTTAATTAAAGTATTAAATATTATCACCTACTTTGGTTATGTTTGTCAACTACTTATTTTTTAACGGCAATTCGGGATAAGAATCTAATATAAATAAAAAATTCCATCAAATATATTCTTTGATAAATAATCGTTGACTATTGAAATTCCGTATTGCTTATTTTCATGACTTGATGTTACAATATACATTGTAAGAGTGATAATGTTTATTATGGTGACTATATATTAGTAATACTAGCTAGTATGAATTACCGCCTTTGTGAGAATAAACATCTGTACAGAAACAACAGTGGTAAATTGGAATCACACATCAGTTACACTCAACGCAGGAGATCGAAATTAAAAATGAAAATAAATAAATTAAATGGCTACTTACTTAGACTAACTATTGCATTATCTTTGTATATAGGGGCCGCCGCAGCAGCTGCTGAAACAGTGGAGTGCTGGCCTGCAGAGTCTGGTTTGGCAAATATTGGCGCTAAATGGAGTATTGAATTGGATAAAACTGAGGATATTATGTCCGTGGGTATTAGCAAAGGCCAAACTAAATTAGTGGATAATTTAAAACCTACAGGAATTTTCGTCAATTCATCTACAAATTTTTCCCATATAACCTGGATATACGGTTCATCAAAAGATTTTTTTTGGAGTTTAGAGTATAAAAGCACAGCATCAAACTCTAGCGGCGAAGTTGAAACATGGGAATTTTATGGAAAAGACAGTGGGGCCAATACTTATAAAGCAATAAAGCTATATTGTAAAAAAACTTCCCCAGTAAAATGGTCTTCGATGACGTATAAGAAAGCTATGGATGTATTGAATAATGATGGTATCAAGGTTTCCGTAAAAGCAATTCGGATGTCTTATGGACGTTGCTACCTGGCAAGAAATTTTCTGCTTAGCCATGAAAACTTGGCATTTGGATGGGACTGGGATAACACTAAATCAAGATTAATAACAACTTTAGAGGGAGGTGCTCTCAAATCTTCATTAGATACAAAACCTCAGAAGCCTATAAAATCAATAACTGTAGACTTTATACCAGAATTTAAACCGAAAACCATGCTTGATAAGGGAGAAAGATACAATATTACTTATAAAGGTCTTATCGTGACGAGCCCTGAATGGACAGCCTGGAATTTTTCCGTATCTCGTGGCGGTGCTGATCCGGCAGTATCTCTCTTATTATGTTTAGTCAGTGATACTCCATTTTCAGATTACATCCATAAGGGTGAGTTACTCTCTCGAGAAGCTATGCCTATAGATGACGTTGGCGAGATTCCAGATATTAAAGAAAAACCAAACGTATATATCCATTTATCACCTGATAGCAAGAGTGGTAGTAGAAGTAGTGATAGAAGTAAAGAATAACTTTTCAATGTCTATCTGCAGATGGTTAAACTACAGGGCCGATTTTGATACATCCCCGCAGAAACTGGCTGTGTGCTGGGAACGTCCAGCCTTTTTTATAAAATCGTGGGTCTTCCTCAGGTAAAAGAGCACTATTTTTTATCATATGTCCATATTTTTCCGGATTTGGATCGTCATGATAAAAAGAAAATTGTGCTTTAAC
>JAJFBO010000150.1 GCA_020697025.1 Burkholderiales bacterium | reverse complement strand
ATAGGCCAGATAGTAAATGAAAGAGCCCGGGATTACTGTATATATAATATTACCAGGTGGACTTTAGAATTAAATAATTTACTACAAATGGTAGATAAACTTGGTTATTATAGTCTGCAGATAAAAAATGAACAAATTGATTTGATTGTAATACCTGATTTAGCCAAGGCGCAAATTAATACACGTAAAAGTATTTTGCAATTAATCAAAAACCAGCTAAGTACCCAAATAAAATATTTAGAACAAAAGCGTTTTAAACAATTTGATAAAACCTCCCTCTATTTAAAGGACATTTATACTTCACCAGACTTGCTAAAAGATAGCATTGATTTTATCTTGCGTATGAGTATTAATTTGAGTATCTTACCTAAAAACGAAGAAGAATTTAATTCTATTGTCATATTGGCTAAACAAAATATAATGGAAAATGCAGCGCGCTTTGCCGGGATAATCTCTAACATTGCAAATAACTATCATTTAGTAAAGCTAAAACTTAAAAATCATGCTTTAAATGATGAAGTTTTAATCCAACTAAATGATCTATTATTCAGTGGCTTTTTATGTTATATTCGGTTTAATCAGCTAGAGCACTTCCCGCGCTATTTGATGGCTATTATAAAAAGACTGGATAAGTATTTAGTTAATCGCAATCGGGATAATGAATTAAGTACTGAGATTGAGGCGCTGTATAGTGCATGGTATGATTATGTGGATAAATTAGAAGCATCAGGTTTACCTGTAAGCCAGGCAATATATGATTTTAAATATAAGATAGAAGAGCTCAGGGTTTCATTATTTGCCGAAACTTTGAAAACGCCATATCCAGTTTCATTAAAACGTTTATGGCGTGAATTAGAAGAATTTGATAACGGTTAAGTTACATTAATAATCATGCGTAAGATACCCACCCGCGGAATGTAAAACCAGAGTAAAATTGACTGATATTCGTAAAACCAGCATCATGTAGCATTATTTCCTCATGTTTTGGAGAAAAAATATTTAGTTTTGTTTCAAGTGCCGCACGTGCTCCTTCAATTTGTTGAGCTGGCATTCCAGATGAAATACCAAAAGCTGCGTACCGTGAAAACCAAATTGTACGCTCCAAATCACTTTCTGGAATACTCATATGCACCATAACAAAAGGTGCTCCAGGTTTTAGATGGTTGCGAATTTCTATAAGCGTTTTTTCTCGTTCTTCCAGATTCATAAAATGCATTGTCAAAATACAGGTAGCTCCATCGTAAGGGCCCTTTGGTGCATCGCTAATATATCCCTTTTTTAGTTCAATATCAGAATTAATATCTGCAAGATATTTCTTTGCCAGATTTAGCATTGCATCTGAAGGATCTATAACAACAAATTTCCAGTTAGGATGGGTAGTAGCGAATACTTTTAATTCTAATCCGCCCCCTCCACCTAAAACCAAAACTCGTCCATTTTCAGGTACAACTTCGGCAAGTAACAAGCTAGTCATACGTTGCATATCAGCAAATCCTGGCACCATTCGTGGTGGACCTTCTGCATAATTAATAACTGCTTCAGGATCGTTAAATGCAGCTAATGGTGTTAATACTTTTACACAGCATGATATAATAATGTACATAAAATAAATTAGGGTAACTAAGTATTGCCTACTGATATAAAAATTTGATAAGAGAATAAAATGACTAAAGTGGTGACCCTGGCTCATTACTACACAATTCCTGAAGTGCAGCAAATGGCGGATAAAGTAGGAGATAGCCTGCAGTTGGCCTTATATGCCAAAGAATGTAATGCAGATGTGATAGTTTTTGCGGGTGTACGTTTCATGGCTGAGACGGCTAAAATGGTGAATCCTAAAGCCCGTGTAATTTTACCGGATTTAGGTTCAACTTGTTCTTTAGTAACCATGACAAATATAAACCAGCTTAAAAAATGGCGTGAAAGCTATCCAGATCATGTACATGTAGCTTATATTAATTCTTCGGCAGAGCATAAGGCTTTAGCCGACTGGACTGTTACTTCAAGTAACGTTGAAGATATTATCGCCCATCTTTACGCCCAGGGGAAAAAAGTTATATATTCACCGGACAGGAATATGGGGGCATATTTGAATTTTCAATATGGTTATGATATGCCGCTATGGTCTGCAGTTTGTGAAGTACATGATAAGTTTAACAAGCAGGCTTTAGATGAATTAATTAATAGCCTTACTCTTCCACATTTTTTAATTTCCCACCCGGAAAGCCCATTGCCAGTATTAAAGCAATCTGATTATATTGGTTCTACTGCAGGTTTATTAAATTGGATAAAAGCCTATTCTGGCGATATTAAGGCTGTGATTCTAGTAGCTACAGAAGATGGCATTTTATATCAGATGCAAGTGCCAGGCCGGACCTGGATATCCGCCCGGCGCCAATTTATACTGGCTGTAAATGTAATTCGTGCCCATATATGAAATTAAATACTGTAGAAGCAGTTAAAGCAGCACAAAATCAACGAGGTGGAATAGAAATTGACTATCTGGATGATGAAATTATACAACGGGCAATTATACCAATTAACCGCATGATGGATTTTAGCGCTAGATAAATATTATAAGTATTAAACCCAATTAACCGCTATAGTTAAGAAACCATGATATAATCGCGAAATTATAAATTTAGGAAGGAAGTTAATGTGAATAAACAAGTGGGAATGATTTCTACGTCAGCTATTATTGCTTTAGTAATTATAGCAGCTCTTATAATATATGGAATTAGTGGTTATAATGATCTGGCAAGTCAAAACCAATCAGTTAATTCGTCATGGGCACAAATACAAAACCAGTACCAAAGACGTATGGATTTAATTCCAAACCTGGTAAATACAGTAAAAGGTGAGGCTAATTTTGAGAAATCTACGTTAAGCGATGTGATAAATGCCAGATCAAAAGCAAGCCAGATAAATATGAGCCCTGAATTATTAAATAATCCTGAACAATTTCAAAAATTTCAACAGACTCAAGGAGCTTTAGGATCCAGTTTATCCAGATTAATGGTTGTAGTTGAAAAATATCCGGATTTAAAAACTAATGCACAGTTTGCCCAGTTAATGGATGAAGTATCCGGAACTGAAAATCGTATTGCAGTTGCCAGACGTGATTTTAACAATACAGTGCAGCAGTATAATACTGCTATAGCATTATTTCCAAAAAACATATTTGCAGGTATATTTGGCTTTAAGCATAAAGAATATTTTCAGGCCGATGTCGGTGCAGCAAAAGCCCCAGCAATTAATTTTAATAATTAACTAAACCGGTAGACGACTGGATTATCAGATAATGATTAATAAATGTTTGTTTTTTATATTTTTACTTATTGGAATTAATGCGTTTGCAATTAATATTCCAGATAAACCAGATAGCAGAGTTATTGATCAAACTAACAGTTTGACTTTAGAGCAGCGGCAAATATTAGTAAATGCTCTGGATAAAATATATGCGACTGAGTCTCGTACCGAGATACAGGTATTAATGATACCATCACTGGATAATGAACCGATTGAAGATGTATCATTACGTATTGCAAGAAAGTGGAAAATAGGCCAAAAAGGTACCAATAATGGTGCATTAATTTTGATTGCAGTAAAAGATCATAAATACCGTGTAGAAGTAGGATATGGCCTTGAGGGTGTACTACCTGATGGCTATATTGGTAATCTTGAACGTGATATCATGACACCATACTTTGCTAAAAATGACTTTTTTAATGGTTTGAATTTGGCACTTAACAAATTAAGCCAGCAAATTTCTAAGGATTATAAGACAACTTCTAATACCGGCAACTTGCAGTTATCCAGTAAAAGCGCTATAATGTATGTACTTATTGGCATAGGAGTTTTTGTGCTTATTGCCATATTCAGTTTTGCCGGCGGAAATCCTGAACGTATACTTGGTGTTTTATGGTTTATCCTTAAAATAGTTACCTTGGCAGCACTATTTAGGGGCAGTGACAGGAGAGGCGGCCGGGACGATGATATAGGTGGAGGTGGCGGCTTTGGCGGGGGAGGCAGCTCCAATAAATGGTAAACAATTATATTTCAATAATTAATAGTTCCTTAAAAGATAACTAAATATTAAACATATATTGTGTGCTTTATAA
>JAJFBO010000149.1 GCA_020697025.1 Burkholderiales bacterium | reverse complement strand
ATTTCACATATAGCGCCAGCTGGTTTACTGTTGCAAAGGTGTGCCAAGTCTATTACTGCCTCTGTATGCCCGTGGCGCTCCAATACTCCTCCTGGTTTGGCAATAACTGGAAAGATGTGGCCTGGCTGTCTAAAATCAGCCGCAGTTGCATTATTTTCCAAAACCATACGTATTGTAGTACAGCGGTCAGTAGCACTAATACCAGTTGAATTAGATGCATGATCAATACTTACTGTAAATGCTGTATTATAGCGATCTGTATTAATTTGTGTCATTGGGCTTAGGTTTAATTTATTGGCGTATTCCTGGGTAATAGGCATGCATAAAAGGCCGCGGCCATGAGTAACCATAAAATTTACTGTTTCTGGGGTAATATAATCAGCTAAAGCTACAAAATCCCCTTCATTTTCCCGGGCTTCGTCATCGCATACAATAATTATTTTTCCTTGTTTTAGTTCTACCAGTGCGCTATCAATTGTATCAAACATATCTATTTCTACCTGTTTAAATAAATCCATTTTTTGCTAAAATTTCTTTTGTAATATTGGAGGAAGTGTGCAAATTATTTGTTTTAGCGAGATTTAACACATACTTGCCAAGCATATCACATTCAATATTTACAATATCCCCGATTTTTTTACTGCCAATCACTGAATTTTTTACAGTATGCGGGATAAGTGCAATATTTAACCAATCATCTCCTATACCAAATATAGTTAAACTAGTCCCATCTACAGCAATGGAACCCTTATAAATACAATATTGCATCAGATTTTTATCTAATTCAATTGTATAATTTATGGCATTAACAGTATTTGCAATTTGTTTGATTAATCCAATACCATCAACATGTCCGGTTACAAAATGTCCACCGAGTTTACCGTTAAAACGTAATGCACTTTCCAGATTTACTTTATCATTAATTTTAATTTTAGCTAAAGAAGTAGCAATATATGTCTCGGGCATGACATCGACAGTAAATTGGCCATCGGCAAAAGATGTAACAGTTAGACACACTCCATTTACAGCGATGCTATCACCTAATTTGACTTCACTTAGTATAATTTTAGCAAGTATCGTCAGTTGCATAGATTGTGCTTTGGTCTTTATATCGCCAATTGTGCCTAATTCTTCAATAATTCCTGTGAACATTTTGCTTATTCCTTAGAAATATTTTTAGTCAAAACTAGCTTTAAATCATTATCAAGCAGCTTGATTTGTTCATATTTTAACTTTAATGCATCACTCAAATTAAAGCCATCTCCCATAAATAAACCAGGGGCAGATTTGCCGCCAATTAATAACGGAGCTACATAAACAACTATCTGATTAAATAGTCTAAGCTCTAAAAATGAAGTTAAAACAGTATAACCCCCTTCAACCAAAATTGAAGTTATCTGAAGTTCTCCAAGTATCTTGGTTAGTTTTATTAAGTCGAGGCATTCTTCTTGCATTTGGATAACTCTAACATTACTATATTTAGCTATATGCTCTTTAGTTACTTGTTTACCAACGATGATCCAGGTTGGGTTAGATGTATCAGTTACAACTTTGGCTTCAAGAGGAGTTTTCAGGTGAGTATCCAAAATTATTCGAATTAATTTAGAAGCCTTCAATTCTCCTCTATATGTTAGAGAAGGGTCATCAGCTATAATAGTATTTACCCCGACTAAAATTGCATCATGAGTATGCCGGTAGATATGAGCATCTAACCTTGATTTGCCGCTGGTAATCCATTTACTTTGGGAAGTTTTGGTAGCAAGTTTTGCATCGAGGCTCATACCGCATTTTAGGGTTATAAAAGGAGTATTGGTACTAATATAATGAAAAAATATCTGGTTTAATTTATTAGCTTCTTCCTGTAAAAGGCCAACTTCAACGGTAATCCCCGCATCTTCGAGGGCTTTAATGCCTTTACCAGACATTAGAGGGTTTGGATCCAAAGTAGCAACGACTACTTTGCTAATTCCACTTTCTATAATTGCCTTGGTACACGGAGGGGTCTTACCATAATGATTGCATGGCTCCAGAGTTACATATAATGTAGATCCAATAGAGTTTTTACCAGCCATTTGTATGGCAATAACTTCTGCATGCTCTAAACCTGCCCTTAAATGGGCTCCGGTTCCAATAATCTGGTCGTCTTTTACAATTACAGACCCAACACATGGATTAGGTGAAGTATAACCAATGCCTGTTCTTGCCATATCAAGTGCAAGATCCATATAGTATTTATCGTCTAACACAAAAATTCCACCATTATATTCAACCAAATTGTAACTATTTGTAAATGTATTATAACTTCAAATCACTTGAGTTAAGAAAAAATTAAAATTATAGAATATTTGATTTTTAGAGATCGGGGAGAAGGATTTAGCTTTTAGGTTATAATCTAAAGCAGTATAAACTACAATTAAGCAACGACGACAATAATAAATTGCATATTTATATAAATACAATGCGATTATTAAAATGCAGTAAAATTAATCTTTCTCCCATCCAGACTTTAACTGTCGGTGCCAGATTTACACTAGCTCCACCGTTATATTTTATTAGATAAAAAAATAAAGTATAACGGGTCACGGACTTAAAGGGAATTACCCAAATTACCGCCGGTTAGGAATTACACCTTACCCCGAAAGATCATACAATATTATATCACAGGTTTAATTATCACTGTTTTCAATATTTTTAACTGCGTACGTTTTTTTTAATGAGTTCATATTATATATATGTTTTAGCTTTTATAAATTTTTTTATTAGTTGGGCATGTATAATTTATATTATAATAGCGGCAGTATTTATATTGTTTAGAGGATCTCATGAGAAAATTAATATTTATTTTAGTTGCTGTGGTTGCTTCTTACTATGCAGTTGCAGAACATAATTTTACAGTTTGTTATATAAACCAAAGCGCTGATAGTGTACCTTATATTAATAATGGTATTAGCTATAAATGGAAAGATCGTGGAGAATTGGTAGGAAAAGGCAATGTAGCCCCTGGACAAACAAAGTGCTTTGAAAAGATTAAAGATGAAACTGTATTCTTGTCGCATATGATTACGTTTTATGTAAATAATAAATGGTTCGGAATAATAAATTCGGGCTTTGCTCATCCTTATGTAATTGCTCAATATGCAACTGAGAAAAAAGGTGGTAAACTCCACGATGCAACTGAAGATGGCCGTGACAATTATGAGCTACATATTTTTATAATGAAAGATGGGTCCTTCCAACTAAAGACGGGAAAAGACGACACGAATTCTTTAGATATTATTAAACCACGCAAATACAATAAACTATAAATAAAACGTAATAATATATTTTTATATTTAAGAGTAATTATGAACAAAATTAAAAATTTAGTGTTAACTTTTATGTTTTCCTCAATTTTATGTAATTGTGCTACCGTTAATTCTGGTTCGGTAGTTGATGATGGCAAAGTAGAAGGCAAACTGCAAAATATATATGATAGCAGCGAATATAAAAATGCTAATATATATGTGAGTAGTTATAATGGGGAAGTGCTTTTAACTGGTCAGGTACCAAATATAAAAACAAAAGAAAATGCTGAGTTTGATGCCAGGGCAACTCCTGGAGTTAATAAAATATATGATTTTTTGGATATAAGATTGCCACAATCATTAGCCGCAAAGACGACAGATTCATTTACAACTACCCAGGTCAGAGCTAAGATTCTTAATCTGGAGGGTGTTAGCAGTAATAATATAAAAGTGGTGACTACAAATAATATAGTGTATTTAGCCGGGGTAGTGACTAAAGCTCAAGCTACCCTAATAGCAAATGCTGCTGCTAGTATAAATGGTGTAGATAAAGTAATTACCATATTTAACTACATTAGCCGCTAAAACTGGATAATATCAAAATTTTCCAGATTAACCGCGGTTAATTTATTTCCCCAAACACACCCGGTATCTATAGATACTACATTTTCATCATGGTAAAAGCCTAAAGATGCCCAATGTCCAAATATTATTTTTTTATTTATACTTGGATCTAATGCAACATTAAACCACGGAATTAACTCTTTTGGCCTATTATCTATAGTACCTTTATATTTATAATCTAATGAGTAATTACTATTATTTAAAAACCTCATCCGGGTAGAAGAGTTAA
>JAJFBO010000148.1 GCA_020697025.1 Burkholderiales bacterium | reverse complement strand
ATGCTGATTATATTCGCGCTCTTGAGTATGGTATGCCGCATACTGGCGGCTGTGGTATTGGTATTGACCGTTTAGTAATGCTTTTAACCAATAGCTCATCAATCCGAGATGTAATACTTTTTCCGCATATGCGTCCCGAATAATGGATTTATTAGGCAATAATATTAAAGAACAGATTAACCGCTTAACCGATGATCTGCTTAAATATAATTATCATTATCATAGTTTGGATGAATCTTTAATTAGTGATGAAGAATATGATAAATTATACAGACAATTAGAAAGTCTGGAACAGGCCCACCCAACGCTTGCCCGGACGGACTCTCCCACTAAACGGGTAGGCTTTGTAACTTCAACTGATTTAGCCAATGAAACCCACAGCTCACCCATGCTCTCCATAAATAATATATTTTCAGATATGGAGGACAAAGACAAAAGTCTACAGCATAAAGAATTACAGCAGTATCATAAACGTATAAAAGATGCCCTGGAAACTGATGCCGTAGAATATGTTGCAACGCTCAAATATGACGGAATTGCAATCAGCCTTACCTACGAAAATGGTGAATTAAAAAAGGCCCTTACCCGTGGCGATGGTTATACAGGCGAGAATGTTACAGCAAATATTAAAGCCCTCGCCCGGGTTAATAAAAATGCATCTATTCCTGAATACCTTTTTATCCCCTCTAATTCGGCAAATGCACAGGAATTATTACATGGTACTTTGGAAGTACGTGGAGAAATCCTAATTTTTACTGATAATTTTATTAAATTAAATGCCAGTCAGGAACAAGCCGGATTAAAGATTTTTGCTAATCCAAGAAATGCCGCAGCTGGCACCATACGTCAGTTAGATAGTAGTATTACAGCTTCCAGGCCCCTGCATTTTTTTGCGTATAGTATCGCAATCAATACTAAACCAGTATATTCTGGCGGACCTATTACTACATTTTATGATGAGCTTGAGTACTTAAATGAGCTTGGCTTTGATATCGGAAAAAAGTATAGAAGTAAGTGCCCTGATGAAGATAGTTTAATTAAATATTATGAGCATACCCTTGCAACACGTAGCTTGCTCCCTTTCGGGATTGATGGTGTTGTTTATAAAGTAAATTCTTTAGACTACCAAAATAAGTTAGGGTTTGTCTCCCGTGCTCCGCGTTTTGCTATTGCACATAAATTTGCGGCACAATTAGCCGAATCACAAATACTTGACATTCAGGTGCAAGTGGGCCGCACTGGAGCTATTACCCCGGTTGCCAAAATAAATCCGGTGTTAGTAGGCGGCGTGATGGTATCTAATGCATCTTTACATAATCAGGACGAAATTATCCGTAAAGATATTAAAATTGGTGATTATGTTTTAGTAAGACGAGCTGGAGACGTAATTCCAGAAATAGTAAATGTAATTCTTGATAAACGGTCAACTGAAGTTAAAGAATTTCATATGCCCCGAACATGCCCTGTGTGTGGTTCACATTTAGTCAGGCCAATAGATGAAACAATTATCCGCTGCAGTGCCGGCTTATATTGTGAAGCACAGAAAAAGCAGGCAATTACCCATTTTGCCAGCCGCTTAGCATTAAATATAGATGGCCTTGGTGAAAAAAATGTTGATTTATTAGTAGATAATAAACTTATTCATAACCCAAGTGATATTTATTTGTTAAAACTCGAACAGTTACTGCAATTGCAACGCTTTGCCAGTAAAAAGGCACAAAATTTAATAAATGCAATAAATCATAGTAAAAATACACAGCTTAATCGTCTAATATATGCTTTAGGTATTAGGCATATTGGTGAAGCAACTGCAAAAGACTTGGCCAAGAGTTTTGGTAATTTGGATAAGCTTATCCAAGCCTCAAAATTAGAACTCATGCAAGTACATGATATAGGTGAAACTGTAGCTGATGCAATTTTGGATTTTTTTGCTGAAAAACATAATATAGATGTAATAAACAAACTTATTGCCTATGGTGTTAAGTATCCTGTAATTGAAGCAACCAATAAATATAATCCTGATATTACTGGTAAAACTTTTGTGTTAACAGGAACATTAGAAAAGTATAGTCGAGAAGAAGCTAAAGAAAAAATTGAGAATTTTGGCGGTAAAGTTAGTAGTAGCGTATCCAAAAAGACCGATTATGTGGTTGCTGGAGCCGAGTCCGGCAGCAAATTAGATAAAGCCCGTGAGGTGGGGGTAGAAGTAATTGATGAAGAATATTTTAACAACTTACTTCTGAAAGCATAGTAGCTTTATCATATTATGAAAATAATCTGTCTGGCATGCCAGCCAGTACCACAATAATAGTTGCTTAATATAATGGACTTAGAAATGACTCAGAGAGTTACTTTTCAAAACTTTCTCAAGCCACTCCAATTGTAAAAGATTATTTTGTCCGGACAAACTCATGATACCTTTAATTTGTGCGAAGTATTATTCTATGGCATTGATCTAGCTCAGGTTATTGATAGGGTGATAAGTGACAGTATAATTTAACCAAACTCATTCCCATATAGAATTATTAACATCTGGTGCATCAGTAAATAAATATTGCCTTATATATTTACATCTCTCATTATAGAATTTATTGAATACTTTTTCAAGTGTATCAAAATAGTTATATATTGATCTTTTTCTATATACAGGTAAAATTTTAATTTCTTGTGGCAATCTATGTATATAGATTTTAAACTCTATTATGAATTTGTATGAGATATTCTTAATTACTTCTTTTGCTGTAGTTCTATCAATCTTTGCTATATCAGCTAACCACAATAAATCATCAAGCGTAATTTCTTTATTTTTATTTTTTATTGCCATACCTATATCATTCTTTTGTACATCTTTGTATATTCTGACAGTCGATATATCATAATACGGAGCAAGCTCCATATTATCTTCATTAATTGAGTTACTTTTATAAATCAATGAAATATTCTTAGCATGTAAGTCTCCATGAGCAATTACTATAGAAAAAACTATGAATCTAAATAATTGCAGCATTTCATCATTATTTAGATAATTTAAAACCATATCCATCATATCTTTACAAGAAACATCATACTTTGCAGCCGACGCCTTATTTAATAGTGTCAATACTTCATGATGGTCAATTTTTAAACCATGATACCTATCATATCTTTTTATAATGTAATGATAGTCTTCATTGTGCCTAATGATTGCATTATATGGTATATCAAAACCAAAATCTCTGGCTAGCGTCATAAAGATATGTTCATTAATTAATAAATATGGTATATAGATACTATCTTTGTTTTTTGGTGTAAACCTTGAATAGTGCAAATTATAAGGTTTCATAATGTAGCTACTATTTTTTTCATTACAAAAAGAAATTTTCTTTAGTAACTCATCTTTAGTAACACTAAACTTATATTGAAATCCACTTATTCCCATTACTTTACTACCTGTCAGTCCAGCAGGATAAAGTTTGTCATTTGGAATGTCTAATTCATAATCACTTAATATGTTAGGAAAAATATATTTATTATCAAGTACATCTTCTTTTACAGCAGAATATATGAAACTCTCACTTTTTCTGTTAGTTATCTTTGAAAACTCATTCTCTCGATAAAACTCAAAACTACCATGAATATTTTCAAGGTATAATAAAAGATCAATCCTTCGTTTTATTTTATATTTAGCTTTAATCAGCTCTAGCTGTTCATGCTCAGGTAATAAATTTTCAAATACAGGAAACAATTTATTGCTCGTATTAGTTTTATCCTTTAGTCCTATCAGGTATTGTATAGTATTTATATCTTGCAAATAATCAAAGCTAATGATTCCTATATCATTTTCTTTTAGTGTTCCAATGAGAATATCATTTTTAACTACAAGTATTTTCAATATTAATCCCTATAAGTTTATTAAAGTTATAATAGAGTATATATACTCTATTATACTCCATTTTTTTAAAAAAGTCAATACGGTTTGAATCTAAAGTTGATATTTATTCAGTAATAATGTATCTACTTATATTATAAAATTTGTTTATAAGTTCTATAGTATCTATTTTTCATGTAATAAATCTTATATAGTTTATTGACACAAAAATGAAAATAATTTGACAAAATAATTCTTTTACCGTATACTTAGGTATATATACCTAAGTATATGGCAGTAAAAAT
>JAJFBO010000147.1 GCA_020697025.1 Burkholderiales bacterium | reverse complement strand
TACCCAGGAGACAGACGCTCCAATTATAAAGGAACCAAACCCTGATATAGCTAAAACTAATTCATCAATAAAAGTTGAAATTAAACGTAAAAAAATATTAAAACGTGAGATTCCTGAGATTATTGAAGATACTATATTACCAGAAGAAAATATACCAGCTGAAACTTTAGTAGTTGAACCACCAAAACTAGATATTATTCAGGAATATACCAAAACACATCAAACGAGTTTTGAAATTCCGGCAAAGTCAGAAGAGCAATCTGCTCCAGCTGAGGGTACTTCTGAATTATGCAAGGTTAAAAAACCAGAATTAGTGAGTGAAGAGCCGGATCGTAAAGCAAAACCAGGCGGTTTTGGTAAGGTTGTAAAAAAACCAAATAAAATGAAAGTAATAGGTAAAACAGATTCTAGCCTGGACGATGGTGTAATTGAAAATATAGATGACGGACAGCCATTTTTAGTTGAAGTAGAAGATAGTGCAATTAATAAAAATAAGCCCTCACAACCACTTAGGCCTAAGCAAATCAAAATACCCAAGATTCAAGAATTCCAAAAACCAGTTAAACCTCAGGTTCTGGAGTTACAAATTCCTGAGTTTATTACAGTTGGCGATTTAGCCCACAAGATGTCGGTTAAAGCATCAGATGTAATTAAATCTCTTATGAAAATGGGAATGATGACAACAATTAATCAATCACTTGATCAAGATACGGCAGTTTTAATAGCTCAGGAATTGGGCCATACCGCAATAGCAAGCTTAACATCTGATCCAGAAAGTTTCCTGGATAAAATTAATGATCACGATTCTCACGATTTAGTCTCACGTGCTCCAATTGTCACCGTAATGGGTCATGTGGATCATGGTAAAACATCATTACTTGATTATATTCGTAAAGCAAAAGTTGCAAGTGGAGAAGCTGGTGGAATTACCCAGCATATAGGGGCATATCATGTAGATACCGGACATGGAGTAGTAACTTTTTTAGATACACCAGGCCATGAAGCATTTACAGCACTTAGGGCACGTGGAGCAAAATTAACTGATATAGTAATTTTAGTTGTTGCTTCTGATGATGGCGTTATGCCGCAAACAATTGAAGCTATACATCATGCTAAAGCTGCCGGAGTACCTATTGTAGTTGCCATTAATAAAATGGATAAACCAGATGCGAACCCGGAAAAAGTAAAGCAGGAGTTAACCCAGCATGAAGTTATTCCAGAAGATTGGGGCGGAGATGTGATCTGCGTGCCAGTATCAGCGCTAAAAGGTGAAGGTATTGATAATCTATTAGACGCGGTTTTATTGCAAGCTGAGGTTTTAGAACTAAAAGCTCCAGTAAATACACCGGCTAAGGCGGTTGTTATTGAATCCAGATTAGATAAAGGGCGGGGTTCAGTTGTAACAGTATTAGTTCAAAGTGGAATTTTAAAAAAAGGTGATATGGTTTTAGCCGGAACTACTTATGGTAGAGTTCGTGCATTACTTAATGAGGTTGGTAAACAAGTAGATAGTGCCGGCCCATCTATTCCAGTTGAATTACTTGGCTTATCAGATGTACCCGCTGCAGGGGATGATATGATGGTTGTGGCAGATGAACGTAAAGCTCGTGAAATAGCGGCATTTCGTGAAGATAAGCAGCGGCAGAATAAATTGGCTAGTCAGCAAGCAGCAAAATTAGAAAATATGTTTGCTGGGATTAATGAGGGCGAAGTTAAAACGGTGCCAATTATTATTAAATCAGATGTACAGGGGTCTTATGAGGCAATTACTGCTTCGCTTGAAAGACTCTCAACTCCCGAAGTTAAGGTGCAAATTGTACATAGTGCTGTTGGAGGGATTAACGAATCTGATATTAATCTGGCATTAGCATCAAAGGCAATTGTAATTGGCTTTAATACTCGCGCTGATGTAGGGGCTAAAAAAGCATCTGAAGCAACTGGGATTGAAATTCGCTACTATAATATTATTTATGAAATCATTGATGATATTAAATCTGCGATGAGCGGGATGTTATCACCTGAGAAAAAGGAAAATATTACAGGTAACGTAGCAGTTCGCCAGCTATTTAGCGTAGGCAAAACAGTAATTGCGGGATGTATGGTAACTGATGGCTTGATTAAGCGCAATTCAAAAATACGTATAATTCGCGACAGTATGGTAATTCATGATGGTGAATTAAGCACACTAAAAAGATTTAAAGATGACGTGAAAGAGGTTAAATCAGGTTATGAATGTGGTTTATCTGTTAGCGATTATAATGATTTAAAAATTGGTGATATTATTGAGTCATATGAAATTACTGAAGTAAAAAGGACTATTTAGATTTGTAATTGCAAGCCTTGCTAAATAAGGCACAGCAATCTAAACTCTGGATATTTGGAAATATAAAATGAGAAAATATAGTCATAACCGTTCAGATCGTATTGCCGATCAGATACAAAAAGATGTAGTGGCAATTCTACGCTTTAAGGTTAAAGATCCGCGAATTGATTGGATTACAATTAATGATGTAGAAGTTACTGATGATAACTCGGTCGCCAGGATTTACTGGACAGTTTTAAACGAAGCCAAACGAGCAGATACCGAAAAAGCTTTAGAGGTAGCAAGAGGCTTTATCCGTTCAGAATTATCAAAAGGGTTTAAGACTTATACGATTCCTCAGCTAAAATTTATATATGATGAGTCTTTAGCGCGCGGAAGCAAGATTTTAAGTATACTAAATGAAGTAAAAAAAGATTTTTCTGACGACGAAACTGAGTAATATACGTGATTTTAGCAAATACAAGAATGTGGGTAGCGAGAATTTAATTTAATTTTTCACAAAGGAGTAAAAGTGAAAGCTTACAAAGGAATTATTTTTATACTTGGACTTATCTATTTGAATGCAGCTATGGCGCTACAATGGCCAAACAATGCAAAGAGTGCTGTGAGTGTATCTGCTGATGATGGGTGGCCAACTCAACTAGATCAAGCAAGCATCTTAGAGAAATATGGTTTTCGCGGAACATTTTACCTAAGTGCTGGTGGCATGCCTGCAGTAATTACCTATAAAGATGCTTGGCGTGGAGTATTTCAGCGCGGGCATGAAGTTGGAAACCATTCATACTCTCATTGGGCAGATCCGGTTTTAGCTGGAAAAACTTGGCAAGAAGTAGCGATTGACGTGGGAAATATGGAACAATGGCTATTAGCCAATATATACTCATTAACACCTTCTGATCATACTTTTGCTTATCCAGGGGGAAATTATATTATAGGTTCACAAGATTCTCTTGTAAGCAGGCAAGTTGGTTCATGTGAATATGCAGCGTTTTTATCTGCTATAGTAACTGGTGCCAGAATTGCTGGAAGTGGTGAAAATGATCCAAATAAGGTTCCTAACCAGCGTTATTGGATTAATGGAGTTCCAATCGATGGTGATGATACCACGGCATTTAATAATGCAAAACAGGCAATTGATAACGGGATTAAGAATAATACATGGACAATCCTTATATTTCATGCTTTGGGAGATGGTAGTGGTTTAACGGTCACCAAGGCTGGATATACAAAAATAATTAGTTATTTACAATCGCGTCAAACTGATCTTTGGGTAGCACCGGTTATTAAGGTAAAAAATTACATAATGTCAAATATACCATATTCTCCTTGGTCATGCCCGCCTGTAGAGTAACAATCATTGCCTAAACAAAATATCTCAGGTGTATTTTTGCTGGATAAGCCATATGGCTTGTCCAGCAATGCAGCTTTTCAAAAAGTCAAACTCATTTTTAATGCGGCGAAAGCAGGGCATACGGGTACGTTGGATCCATTAGCCACAGGATTATTACCAATATGTTTTGGTGAAGCAACCAAGTTTTCTTCTTTTTTACTAGATGCAAATAAAGAGTATATTGCCACAATAAAGTTAGGCATTTCTACTACTACTTATGATGCAGAAGGTGTGATCACAGCAACCAATCAAGTTATAAATTCTCCAGCAGAAGTCTTAAAATGTATTAATACTTTTTTGGGTACAATTACCCAATACCCACCAATATACTCTGCCTTAAAGGTGAATGGACGAGCTTTATATGACTATGCTAGAAACGGCGAAGCGATGAATTTACTTTACGCATTTTATCGAGTAAAGGTACGTATATTCGCAGTCTTGCCCACGATATTGGCCAAAAGCTAGGTTGTGGAGCGCATCTGTCGGGTTTGGTGCGGACAAAAACTAATAATTTTACATTACAACAAGCAAAAACTTTAAATGAACTAGCAAACAGTGATCCAGAAGATATAGTAAATTTATTGCTTCCTGTAGATATACTGGTTGGTCATTTAAGCAAAATTGCTTTATCAGAAACTCAGTATGCAAGAATTAGGAATGGACATCCATGTGAGTCAGCTATAGCAAGTGAAATATCATCTCTAGTTAGATTATATTACACAAATAGATTTTTAGGAATTGCTACTTATGAGGATAAGTATCTTGTTAAACCTATTCGTCTGTTAAATAGTGTAAATTTAATGGCTATGTTATAATCGTGCCTGTTCCTAGGAAATCAATTGTTTCAACAATATTAGTCCATTTTAATTTTATTATGTAATAATCTGATTAATTGATGATAGATTCATCTAAAAGTTTCAAAGAAATCTAAAGAATGGATTTAAATTAACAAAGTTATAATTCTCTTATATCTTAGGTTGTTAATCTTTTAAAATTTTTTGAACGACTTAACGTTATTTACATAATCCCAGAAATGTTTTAATTAGTAGTAATAGAACCTGCAAATAAAAAGATTATGCTATAATTCAAACTTATTAATTAATCTAGATCTAATAGTACTATTATGTACTAAAGTTTAATAAAAATAAGAAGATATAACAGTTTTGCTTATTATTTCCCGGTTTTAATATATTTAAGTAATGGAACAAATATTGTTTGATAGTTTTAAGTCATTTTATATAAGTAAGAATGCAAGAATTATTTTTATTTATGGAATAATTATATTTTTAATCTCACGTGGATCATCTTTGGTAAGTTATACATTTGGTATTGATGATTTACAATTCTGGCCAGCTGGATTAAATATTTATAGCACATTTCATCAATCATTTAATGAAGGTCGGTTTGCTTATCCCATAGTAGTTGGTATAACACAATTAATTAGTATCGACGTGTACAAATCTTTTATGTTATCAACCCTTCTATTCATGGCTTCTATTACTATAACTTCCATTATGGTTTGTAAACTATGGGGCGTTCTAAATAACTTAACTCTAAGCCTAATACTTGTGACTTTATTAATTTTACATCGTTATTTTACTGATTTTTTTACTTGGCGTATTGCAACTTTCACTGGCGGAATTCCATTTGTTATGTGTATGTACGCAGTTTTAAATAAGAATAATTCTTTTAAATCTATATTTGCAAGTACACTAATATTTGTTTTTGGCCTAGGTATTCACCAAATTCCTCTTGAATTTGTAAGTGTTGCTTTGGTGTTAAGTATTCCATTAAATATTTATTATAAAACTTTTAATATTAAAAGTTGTACTCAAAAGTTTACAGTAGTAATTCTAGGTACATTGGTTTACATTTTTTTTGCTAAATTATTTATAGCTTATGGAAATATAAAAACTTTAGGTAGAGATAAAATAATACTTTTGGATAATTTTCCATTAGTTTATAATCGTACGATTGAATTAGCAAAATTATTTTTATTTAGTGATACAATAGTTAGGCCATTTCAACGTTTAGCGCTTGTATTACTTTGCTTCATTAGTTTGTTTTTTATTCAAAGAAATTTTAGACAAAATAAATATTATTTAGTCAACTCACTTTTATTTTTACTTTCTGTATTTTTTGGATTTATTCTATCAGTTTCATTAACTATAGTTTCTAGTGCATGGATGCCTGTTTTTAGAAATTTATCATCAATTGGCTTAGTTTGGGCTTTCATTGCGGTAGTTGCTTATAAAGAATCAAACGATCTATTTAAAAAAGTTACTCTTACATCAGTGTTTTTGATATCATTAGGTTTTATAGGTAGAAATAATGAAATTTTAACGGATCAAATAAGAGTTAATAGTAGAGATATTAGCATGATGAACCGTATTGCAAGTGATATTGGACATTTACCTGATTATGCGAAGATAAAAAGATTAGGGTTTGTTGGCACAAATGATTCTTCACTTAGTATGATTTCTTCTTCAGCTGACTTATCAACTGGCTGGAATAACTTTATCATTATTTGCAGTACAATGGAATAGCTATTTAAATGCCCTATATTATGAAGTTACAGGAAATTTTAGTTTAGGTGAGATTGACGATAAAGAGTTGAATAAGATAAAACCTTTTTGCAAACAAAAGGAATATCCAAAATTAGGGTCAGTTTGGTCTAGGGGCGATTTAGCGGTAGTTTGTCTTGACGGGTGACGAGTTAATAAAAAATCAATTAGCAGATTAAATTATGTACTTGCAGTTATTACCATATTAAAAGGAAAATGATTATCAATTATAATTGTTTAGAAGTAGTGTGGTAACATTGGAAAAATTTATTTTATCAATAGTAAATAAACGCTTTATAATATTTTGCATTAGCGGTTTGTTCACAAACGGAATTGGATATGCAATTTTTGCAGCTTTAATTTGGCTTAATATGAACTTTTTAATTGCGAATACTATTTCATTTTTATGTGCTATTTGGATTAGTTTCTTCATGAACAGCAAAATTGTATTTCAAATTAATACAAAAGTAAAGCTAAGAATATACTTAATTTATATTATATTTTATGTAGGGCTATTGTTACTAAGCTTATTATCTTTACAGTTTTTAGTATGGGTGATGCATAATATTTATATGGCACAATTAGTCAATATTATGATTTGTGCTTTAATATCTTATCTGGGATTAAAAATTATATTTGGGATAAAAAAATGAAAGAGATTATTATTTATGGTTTAGGTTCTATAGCCGAATTGGCAAAATTTTATTTTGATAATGATAGTGACTATAAAGTAGTGGCATTTACCGTTGAAAAATCTTATTATGATAAAGCAGAATTTCAAGGGTTACCTGTAGTTGTATTCGAGGAATTAGAGAGCATTTATCCACCATCAATGTGTCAATTATTTATAGCGATATCTTATACAAATATGAATAAGTTGCGGGAATCTAAGTATTTGGAAGGTAAACAAAGAGGATATAAATTTGCTAATTATATAAGCTCCAAGGCAACGGTATGGACAGATAAAATAGGTGACAACAATTTTATTTTAGAGGATAATACCTTACAACCTTTTACCATAATTGGCAATAATAATATGATATGGAGTGGTAATCATATTGGACATCACGGGTCGATTGGCAATAATAATTTTATATCTTCTCACGTTGTAATATCCGGAATGGTACATATTAAAAATAATTGTTTTCTTGGGGTAAATTCAACGCTACGAAATAATATTACTATCGCCGATAGAACAATTATTGGTGCTGGAGCTGTAATTTTAAAAAGCATTGGTGAGAATGAGGTATATGCTACGCGACAAACTGAGCTATTTCCCAAGACGAGTGATCAGGTTAAGCTGTAATCAAAGGGGATTTAATTGAAAAATATATTAAAAGCTGTAGAAGAGTTATACACAGATAATTTAGAGAAATTTGGTACTACCTCAAAAGCGGTGGGATGGAATACCATTGAATGTCAGCATTTGCGTTTTGAAAAATTGGTCCAATTCATCTGTAAGGAACAAAAAATTACAATAAATGATCTTGGTTGTGGTTATGGTGCATTTTTCCAATTCCTAACAGAGAAAGGTTTTCTTGTAGATAAATTCTATGGTTATGATATAAGTGTACCAATGCTTAAAACTGCAAAAGAAATAATTGGTAATGATAGTAGGGTAGAATTAATAAATTCTCCATTATTAACTAATAAAGCAGATTATTCATGTGTTTCTGGTATTTTTAATGTAAAATGTGATGCAGACGAGCTATCATGGTTAAATTTTATACTTCAGACACTTGATAATTTAGATGCATATTCAGAAAAAGGTTTTTCATTCAATTTGCTTACAAAATATGT
>JAJFBO010000146.1 GCA_020697025.1 Burkholderiales bacterium | reverse complement strand
ATTTGATGTAATAACTTGTATGGAACTTTTGGAACATGTTCCAGATCCAAAAATCATTATTGCAAATTGCGTAAAGTTATTAAAACCAGGAGGCTTGGCTTTCTTCTCCACACTTAACAGGACTCTTAAAGCATATGCCCTAGGAGTATTAGCTGCCGAGTATATTTTAAAACTAGTACCGCTGGGCACTCATGACTATAAACAGTTTATCAAACCATCGGAATTACGTGTTATGCTTGGACAATGCGGGTTAGATATAATAGACATTAAAGGGCTTGATTATAATCCATTTAATTATAGTGCAAAGATAAGTCAAGATACCTGTATAAATTACATGGTTGCTGCCCGCCTTATTTAAACTTATAGCCTATTAGAAACTGTAAATTTTATTTCTAGTTTATTTAAGTAGCAAATATTTATAAAGTATAATATTATGATTGAAATTAAAAAGTCAGTTTTAGTACCCTATTCCCCGGATAAAATGTATAATTTAGTGACTGATATAAAAAACTATCCCAAATACCTACCCTGGTGTTCAAATTCTGCAATTAAAGCACAGATTGATAATACAGTTACTGCCCGGGTAGATATTGAGTATTTAATGGTAAAAACCCATTTTACTACCAAAAATACCAACTATCCCTATGAAAAAATTGATATGCAATTAGTTGATGGTCCATTTAAGTATTTTGCCGGTTCATGGAATTTTACTCCTCTAGGTGATAATGGATGCAAGATTGAGTTTTGCCTTAATTATAAATTTTCTAATTTTTTTATAGAAAAAATTATTGGCCCGGTTTTTAGTTATATCAGTAAAAATATAGTTGACTGCTTTATTAAAGAGGCTCATAAATTATACGCAAAGCCAGCAATCTCTGAATAAAGACTGAGCTTAAAAAATATAGGAAATATGCCATGTTTAATATTGTAGTGTTAAAAAGATTGCGTATATGAATTTTATAAATATAGAAGTTGCCTATGCTACTCCTACTAAACAAATGATAATTCCAATTAGTGTACCTGACACTATCACCATACTTGAGGTAATTGCTTTATCTAATATTGCAAAATTTTTTCCAGAAAATAAATTAGATGAAATTAATATTAATTCACCAATTGGAATATTTGGTAAAAAAATTAATCCCCAAACATACAAATTAAGGGATAAAGATCGAATTGAGATTTATCGTCCATTAAATAAAACCCCCAATCAAAGACGTCTGGAACGAGCAAATAAATAATAATACAAGTTATGGCACTTCGCCCGGAATTTTACGGCTTACAACCTATTCCAGCACTAAATCAACAAGAAGTTTTTTGGCCAGTGTCCTCATTATTTTCACCAGATAATTATAACTGAAAAGAGACCTTATGCAAATTAAATTCGCAACAATTGAAGATGTTAGTTTAATTCTTGAGTTTATAAAAGAATTAGCCAATTATGAAAAATTATTAGATCAGGTTGTAACAACTGAAGAAATTCTTAAAGAAAATCTCTTTGGCGATAAAAAGTATGCCGAAGTAGTTTTTGCTTACTATGAAAATAAACCAGTAGGGTATGCTTTATTTTTCCATAATTTTTCAACTTTTCTTGGTAAACCAGGCCTGCATTTGGAGGATCTATATGTGAAGCCTGAGTTTAGAGGCAAAAAAATAGCAACTCAAATTCTAGCTTTTTTGGCTAAGTTAGCTAAGCAAAGAGACTGCGGACGTTTGGAATGGTCGGTTTTAGACTGGAATAAGAAAGCAATTGACTTTTATCTAAATATTGGCGCTGCACCAATGGATGAATGGACTGTTTTTCGTATTACAGGTGAAAAACTAGATACTTTAGCTAATAGCACAATATTTGTAAATGAATAAATAGTGTATCTGCACAAATTTAAAAAATAGACTAAACCTTTTAAACTAAAGAACAAATTTTCTATAACTTAGCTTATTAATTAATATATTTTTTAAATTTTTGCATACAAAAAATAGGGGTTATATTAGCCCCTATTTTATTTATGATAATTTATATAACTAATTAATATAATTATCTATTAGTACCAGCAGGATTATTTGGTGGTGTGTTTTTACTTTTTACTAACGCATCATTGCTATTTGCTCTTTGAGCATTCATATTAGATTGCTGATTAGGATTATTATTAGCAGCTGGATTAGCCTGAATAGGCGGGTTACCTGCATTCATTCCATTATTCCCATTTGCTGCAGGTAGAGCATTATTCCCTGCCCCGGATGTTGTTTGTGTATCAGTCAGTGCCATTACCACAGTAGGTAATATCATAAAGACTGTAGTAGCCATTAAAGCCACTAAAATTTTACTAGATTTTAATGTTTTCATATTTATTCTCCTTAAATATTGTTATATAACACCTACTCATGCGAGCACTAGAATTCTAATACAAATGAGTCTTTCAAGTCAATCATTTTTACTATAATTTATATATAAATGATTAAATTAAGGTTGACCATCTTTAACGCAACACTCCGGCTTATCAAAGCCGGAGTGTTTAATATTTGTAAATTCCTGCTTATACAGGAATAATACATGCTAGTAGAAACTAAAAAATTAAATCTTACTAGCTAAAGACTCTACAGTCCAGGCTTTAGTTTTAGAAATTGGTTTACATTCTACTATCACTACCTGATTACCTGCTTTATACTGATTATTTTCGTCATGAGCTCGGTATTTTTTGAATTTCTTCACGATTTTACCTAATAGAGGATGCTTAACGCGGCGCTCAATTAAAACCGTTACCGATTTATTAACTGCATCACTTACTACTTTGCCCACCAAAGATCTTACTACCTTAGCCATTATGCTACCTTCTCATGTAAAATTGTTCTAACACGTGCTATATCGCGACGAACTTTTCTTAATTCACTATTTTTAGTCAATTGTTGAGTAGATACTTGCATACGCAAAGAAAAGTGAGCTTTTAACAATGACTCTAATTCAGTATCCAACTCAGCCGTTGTTTTACTTCTTAATTCTACAGCTTTCATTATGCACCTGCCTGTCTGTTTACAAATACTGTTTTAAATGGAAGCTTCGCTGCAGCTAACTTAAACGCTTCACGCGCCAATTCTTCAGTTACCCCATCCATTTCATATAATACCTTACCTGGTTGAATTTCAGCTACAAAATACTCCGGGCTTCCTTTTCCTCCACCCATACGTACTTCAGCTGGTTTTCTTGAAATAGGTTTATCCGGGAATACACGAATCCAGACTCTACCGCCACGCTTAATGTGACGAGTCATCGCACGCCTGGCAGCCTCAATCTGACGAGCTGTTAAACGACCACGACTAGTGGACTTTAAACCATACTCACCAAAATTTACTAATGTGCCACGTGTAGCAATTCCAGTATTACGACCTTTTTGTACCTTACGGTATTTTAATCTATTGGGCTGCAACATCTTCTGATCCTACCTTTCTCTTTCTTGTAGTAGTGGCCGCTGCTGGCTTTTTCCTGGCTGGTGCAGGTTTATCTCCTGCTGCAGAAGTCCTACGCGGTGGTCTTTTCTTATCTTCCACGTTTTCAGTATCATTATTTCGTACAAATTTATTTTTAGCTAAATTTAAGTCGCCTTTATAAATCCATACTTTAATACCAATAATACCATACGTTGTTAATGCTTCTGCCGTTGAATAGTCAACGTTAGCCCGAAGTGTATGTAGAGGCACGCGACCTTCACGATACCATTCGCTACGGGCAATTTCTATCCCGTTTAAACGGCCTGAAGTTTCAATTTTTATACCAACAGCACCCATTTTCATTGAAGTTTGCATAGAACGTTTCATAGCACGACGAAACGCAATACGCTTTTCAAGTTGAATAGCAATCTGATCAGCAACAATTTGAGCATTTAGTTCAGGCTTCCTGATTTCTTCAACATTAAGATGCAATGGCACTGATGCTATCTTTTGCAACTCTTGTTTAATTTGTTCGATACCTTCACCTTTTTTACCAATAATTACGCCAGGACGCGCTGTAAAAAGCGTAACTTTTACACTCTTGGCTGGACGCTCAATTAAAATACGTCCAATTGAAGCACTGAACCCGCGAGGGTCAATTTTCTGTCCCATAACTTCTCCCTAATTAACCTACAACAACATTAATATGACAAGTTTGCTTTTCAATCTTGTTACCACGGCCTTTAGCTCTAGCTGTAAAACGCTTCAAACTAGGTCCTTTATCAATATAGATCTCTTTTACTGTCAGATTATCTATATCAGCACCATTATTATGTTCTGCGTTTGCAATAGCTGATTCTAAAGTTTTTTTAATTAGTCCGGCTGATTTTTGTTGGCTAAACTGTAATACATTTAATGCATTAGCAACAGGTAAACCACGAACCAAATCAGCCACAAGCCTACACTTTTGCGCTGATACACGTATCCCTTTTGCAAGAGCTGATACTTTATTAGTCATAATTTACTCCCTATTTCTTAGCTTTCTTATCGCCAACATGACCTTTAAACGTTCGAGTTAATGAAAACTCACCTAGCTTATGTCCAACCATATTATCTGATACGTAAACAGGAACATGCGCTCTACCATTGTGTACTGCGATTGTTAAACCAATCATTTCAGGAACAATAGTTGAACGTCTAGACCAAGTTTTAATCGGACGCTTATCACTTTTTTCTATTGCCACTAACACTTTATTTATAAGGTGATGGTCAATAAAAGGACCTTTTTTTAATGAACGAGCCATTTATTTATTCCTTAACTATTATTTTCTACGACGGTCGCGAATGATCAAATGATCAGTGCGCTTGTTATTACGAGTTTTCTTACCTTTAGTATGTAAGCCCCACGGCGATACTGGATGACGGCCTGCAGCAGTTTTACCCTCACCTCCACCATGTGGATGATCTACCGGATTCATTGCTACACCGCGTACTGTTGGACGAATACCTAACCATCTTTTTACACCAGCCTTACCATATTGCCGTAAGCCATGGTCCGGGTTGCCCACAGAACCAATAGTTGCCTTACAATCAATAAGTACCTTACGGATTTCGCCAGAACGTAAACGTAATTGGGCATAAATTCCATCACGCCCTAAAATAACCGCTGAACCGCCCGCAGAACGTACCATTTGTGCACCTTTACCAGGACTTAGCTCAACACAGTGAATTGTAGTACCAACTGGTATATTACGTAATGGTAAAGTATTTCCCACCTTAATTGGAGCATCACTACCAGACACAATTTGTGCACCCACTTCTAAACCCTGAGGTGCAATGATATACTGCCTTTCACCATCTGCATAGCAAACTAAAGCAATATGCGCTGTACGGTTTGGATCATATTCAATACGCTCCACTTTAGCTGGAACACCAGTTTTAGTTCTTTTCCAGTCAATTATACGGTAAGCCTGCTTGTGCCCGCCGCCTTTGTGTCTAACTGTAATCCGTCCTGAATTATTACGACCTGAGCCACGCTTTTGTTTTTCCAAAAGTGGCGCATAAGCATCACCCTTATGCAAACCCGGAGTAACTACTCTTACTACCCCTCTTTGGCCGGGTGTAGTTGGTTTTAATTTAACTATAGGCATTAATTTTTACTCCTTACTTTTGGTTTGAAGCAAGATCAAATTTTTGACCCGGAGTTAAGCAGATATATGCTTTCTTCCAATTTGCTCTTTTACCAGTAAACTTACCAAAACGTTTTGTTTTGCCCTGTACATTTAATGTTGAAACTTTATCAACCTTTGCTTCAAATACTAACTCAAAAGCTTGTTTGATATCAAGCTTGGTAGCACTTGGCAGTACTTTAAATACTACTTGCTCACGTTTTTCTGCAACAGTATTTGATTTCTCAGTAATAATCGGAGAAATTAGTACATTATATAAATCTATTCTTTTCATGCAAATTGCTCCTGTAACTCTTCTACTGCTGATTTGGCAAATAAAACTTTGTCAAAACGCACAAGACTATATGGATCTACCTGATGCGATTCTAATACCAGAACATTTGACAAATTACGTGTTGCAAGAAATAAATTTTCACTTAATTCGCTAACAATTACTAATAAACGGCCTTCAGTAAAAGACATATTCTTTAATATCTGGGCAAAGTTTTTAGTTTTTGGGCTATCAACATCAATCGTATCAGCTACAATAAAGCGATTATCCCGCACTAATTGCGAAATAATTGATGCTAAAGCAGCACGATACATTTTACGGTTAATTTTTTGGCTAAAGTTTTCTTCAGGGCTATTTGGAAAAATACGCCCGCCGCCACGCCATAGAGGAGAAGATGCCATACCAGCTCTGGCACGACCTGTACCTTTTTGTTTCCAAGGCTTACGTGTTGACTTTGCTACCTGCGCTCTAGTTTTTTGTGCACGGTTACCACTTCTGGCATTTGCCAAAAATGCATTAACTACCTGATGTACTAATGCTTCATTATATTCACGGGCAAAAACAGCCTCGTTTACTTCAAGAACACCAGCGTCCATACCTTGTATATTTATTACTTTTAATTCCATTATGTACCCGCCTTAACACTTGGACGAACCACTACGTTTCCGCCTTTTGAACCAGGAATAGCACCTTTTATCAATAATAAGCCACGCTCAGTATCTACACGAATAACCTCAAGGTTTTGTGTAGTAACTTTTACATCACCTAAATGACCCGCCATCTTCTTGCCTGGGAATACCCGTCCTGGATCTTGTCTTTGTCCAATCGAACCTGGAGTATTATGCGATCTGGAGTTACCATGCGTTGCACGGTTTGAAGAGAAATTATGACGTTTGATAACGCCAGAAAAACCTTTACCTTTTGAAGTACCTGTTACATCTACCAAAGAACCAGCAGTAAAAATATCTACTGCAATTACGCTACCTGGCTGTAAATCACCCATTTGCTCCGGAGTTACCGGGAACTCTCTTAATTTAGAACCAGCTTCGACACCTGCTTTTGCATAGTGGCCTTTTGCTGGTTTATTTACACGGTTTGCTTTTTTTGTTCCAAAAGCTACCTGAATGGCTGTATAGCCATCTGTATCTGCAGTCTTTAGCTGAACGACGCGATTACCCTCAACAGATACCACAGTTACAGGAACTGAGCTACCGTCTTCCGTAAATACGCGAGTCATACCAAGCTTCAGACCTAATAGACCAAGACTCATGTTTATTACCTTTCTTATTATTATACCCTTAAAGACCAATAGTATCAAGGGGCTAGTTACAATTGACCAGCTGTTTAATTTCTACAAAAAGTAGGAGCCCGGATTATAGCACAGAATATTGATATAATGCAAGCTGTTATACAAGTTTTTTCAGTGGCGCGCTTCATGAGAAACATACAGTAAAATCCCTGGATTTTAGTATTCACTTACTTCATTTTGTCGTAATCTTCCAGCTATTAGAACAAGAGCACCTAATGCCAGATAACCAATGCTTAATTCGACCGGAACCATTCTCACA
>JAJFBO010000145.1 GCA_020697025.1 Burkholderiales bacterium | reverse complement strand
AATGGAAATCATTAATCATTACGCTAAGCTCATTTTTGGTAAAATCATATTTGCCAAACCCATTAGTCCGGGTATTATTAATAGCAAAAACAGCATCTTTTTTGCTAACTAATACATCTAAACTAGCTTTTTTAAAATCAGTTTCACCAAAATAAAAATGAGGTGTATCAAGCAACAACTCTAATGGGAATGTATCATTATCTGCTAATGCACCAGATTCTAATTTATTTTTATTAATAGTCTTTGTTTTTACAGCTTTAGCTGTGCCAGATGCGCTTACAGGGTCCTTTTTAATTTTAGTTACCATATCCAGCCAGTCAAAAACATAGGTATTATTCAATTTACCTTCAATTAAGGTTTTAGGATTATTTGATGTGTCTGATAAATAAGTTTTTGTACCAACTGCCAGGTTAATTTTTTTAGGGTTGCCATTCTCGTTTAGGGTAACTCTTCCATTTATTAAACCGGCATAATTAAAATTTATATTAAAGCCAGGGTTACTATTTAGCATAGTAAAATTAAGTGAGCTTTTATCTCCCGATTCTTTATAAAGGGGTTTTGGGGTATTAATCTGGACTCCCTGCAAATCACTTTTTGCTGTTAGATTATTGATTCCGTTACCTCCGATATCAAAACTAATTTGTGTATTTGCATTCCCGGTTATTAGCTCGGATAAAGCCGGAATATAAAATTCAGCTAATTTTGTATAATTTAATTTATCTGCGTTAATATTAAAATGTATTATATTGGCACTATCTGTATTGGCTTTTACATTCGCTTTGGCATCTAACGCAATAGCAGTTAGTTTATCTATTTTAATACCACGTTCATTAAAATATAATTTACCATTTACATTTGTGAGCAAGGGGATGGGTAAATCAAGTTTCAGTGTATTAGATGTGAAATTATAGCTACCCACAACAGTTGTTTTATCTGGATTATCAAATGGTACTTTAAGATGTAAGTTAACCTGGCCGTTACCTTTAGCGCTTACTTTATCTGGAATATTACCAATTAATGCGTTAATTGGAGTTTTTTGTAAATATTCCATAAAATTTGAAGTCTTGCCACCGGCAAGACCATCTGCTACTAAAAATATATTGTGAGATGACATATTAGGAATAGTAACTAACGCTTTACTAATATTATTGCCATTTACTTTACCGGATTTTGTTTCAACAATGATTGCAACATTCCTTATTTTAAATTTAGCATTTATATTATCAATTGCGGGCCAATCTTTTACATATATTACTTTGGCATTTTCAACATCTGCATCTATATAAAAACGTCCGCTTCCACCACTTTCAAATGGAAACTCCTTAAGCGGGCCCTGCAAATCAAGTTCTGCATTTGTACCATAACCCCCAATTAAACCATTACTTAACCATTCATGTACTGGTTTTCCAATTTGTATAGGAAGATAATTACCAACTTTTGAAATCAAAATTTTATTTACATGGGCTTTAAGTGCCAGATAGCCAGAAGTTCCTGGCATATAAATATATTTTCCCGATACAACTCCCGTAAAATCAGAGGTTTGTATGGTGGTTTTACCTATATCAACTATCCAGTCAGGACTTTCTTTACTATTTTGAGGTTTTGATTCTGACCAATCTATTTTCGTATCCAGATGTTTAAATTTATAGGGAACTAAAAATACTTTTTTGTAGTTAAAAGTACTATCTTCAAGTAATAGATTTAAAGTCCCGTGATCTTTAGCTATATTGATATCACCGCTAATATCATTTATACTAGGAATGCTAATTTTTTTTGAAGCAACTGCAATATTATGAAATTTGGCAAATATATGAAAATTACTTGGCTTTAAAAGTTCCCCGAACCAGTTAAGTTTCAGGATTTCAACTGTACCACTAAGACTTAAATCATGGGCACTGGAAAATAAAGGTAGAGCATTGTTAAATGCTTGAATATTTGTGCTTTCAAGACTTATATTTCCTCCGGTGGTGGCACTATACTTACCGGATATATTTTTTTTATTTAAAATATATCCTTCAGGAGTGGAAATAGTTAAATTACCAGCTTCTAATTTATATGTATTATTTTCAGTTCGGGTTATCCGGATATTACCGCCTAATTGTGGAATTTCTATTGAGCCTGCGTTATTTTTCAGGGCATATTGCAGATTTTTTAAGTCAAAATCAGCAAAAAAGTATTGAAGCTGTCCATTTTGAATCTGGGCATCTAATGCAGTTTCGGCATTAAACTTCTGTAAAAAGTTAACTCCCGGCAGGTATTTATTAAGTGTTTTGCTAACGTTGCCAGTGCTTGAGTAACTTTGTATTTTTAATTGGGCGTTTTGCCATTTATTAAATTCTGTAACCTTGCCGCCAACCCAATTTAACTTTGCAATAATTGATGAACCTTGTTTAAAGCCTGTATCCAGGCTTAGGGTAAATATATGAGATTTACGATAGCCATTACTAAGCGTCGTAGTTATGTTTTTAAGACGTAAAACAGGAAAGTTATTATGCTTATCATTAAAACTAAAATCAATATTTGATAATTTAATATTTTTTTGTTTCAAAATCCACCGTTCGAGGTCAATAGGACTATTTTTAGTATTTTCAATAGTTTTTTGATCTGGATTATTTAGGTTTATACCGTTTAAAATAATACTTCCATTAATTAAATACTGTAAATCCAGGTTTGTTCCAACAATATTTATTTGATTAAAAATTGGTTCCAGATTCCATATACTAGAGTAGGAGAATACAAATTCCAATGATTTAACCTTAAAGTTTTGAGTAGCATCTATAGGGTTATCCAACCTGGCATTTTTAATTATTATCTCTGGAAGATAGTAGCTATTTAGCTTGGTTTTAATTGATTCAACATGAAGTTTGTATCCGGTATGTTTAAAAACAACCTTTTCTATCCTGGATTTATAACTATCCAAACTAATAAAGATATATCCGGTGATAAGGATTGATATTATTAGTACAGCAATCCAAAAAAAGAAGATACAAACTGCAGCTTTTATTAGCAACTTGGATAATGAAAATTTATGTACATGCATATTATAGAAATTCGGTTAAATTAGTTATGTTAAAATACTGGCCTAAACATATTTAAAAATAGTAATTACTATCCTGGTTATTTAGCCAATGCATTATTATAACGTAGAGGCCATTCATTAAGTATATAAAATATTGGTATATAAAGGAATATATGATTAACCAGGTCAATATTAGATTGGAAACAGACTAAATGAAAAAAAAATATCCGGCAGGAATTTTTAAAGCTTATGATATTCGTGGTATAGTAGAAACAGAATTATCCGATGAAGTAGTAGAAGACATAGGTAAAGTTTTAGGAACTTTAGCAGTAGAAGCAAAGGCAAAAGGATTAGTAGTCGGATATGACGGCCGCTTATCCAGTCCTGGTTTATCAAAAAGTTTAACGGCTGGAATTTTAAGCTCTGGCTGCGATGTTTATGATATTGGTGAAGTAACTACGCCAATGGTCTATTTTGCTAATTATGAGCTGGAAACCTTTTCTGGAGTCATGATTACTGGGAGTCATAATCCGCCAGAGTATAATGGTTTAAAGATGGTAATTGGTGGCACTACACTATCTGGTGATGATATTTTGGGTATTCTAAAACGCCTTGAAGAAGGCACTTATTTAAAAGGCCAATCTGGTGCATATAAGGCTTTGGATATTACCGAAAAATATATAGAAAAAATTGTTGGAGATGTTAAACTAAAACGTCAGATGAGTATAATTGTTGATTCAGGAAATGGCGTAGCTGGGAAGATCGCACCAAAATTGTATCGTCGTATGGGTGCTAAAGTTCTGGGCTTATTTTGTGATGTGGATGGTAATTTTCCAAATCATCATCCTGATCCATCAAAGCCTGAAAATTTAAAAGATTTAATTGATGCATTAAACAACCCTGGTGCTGAAATAGGTCTGGCCTTTGACGGTGATGGCGATCGTCTTGGCGTCGTCACACGTGATGGGAAGATTATATATCCGGATCGACAAATGATGGTATTTGTAGCCGATGTACTGGAAAAAAATCCTGGAGCAAAAATAATTTATGATGTTAAGTCATCGCGCTTATTAGGTAAATGGATTGAGGATCATGGCGGCCAACCAATTATGTGCCGTACCGGACATTCATTTATTAAGGCAAAAATAAAAGAAACTGGAGCAATGCTGGCAGGGGAAATGTCTGGGCATA
>JAJFBO010000144.1 GCA_020697025.1 Burkholderiales bacterium | reverse complement strand
GAAGACCTCTAAAGCAAGGTGACAAGATTTATTTCTTCTCTGATTACAATGCGCTTTTATACTCCATACGTCTTACCAATGGAGTATACAGCACCTGGATTGACAATGATTTAACCGGAAATTATAAACTAAGTAACTAATATGGATCAAACAAAACGTAGCCGGGTTCAAAGTTCAATTTACCTGAATAATGGGTTTACTTTAATTGAGTGCCTGGTAGCTTTATTTATTATTGCAATTGTACTTGCGTCTACTTCGCGGGCTATTGGTTTATCCATTTCAGATGTTCATGACAGCTTTGCACGTCAAACTGCAACCTGGGTTGCGGATAATGAGGCAAATCAATATATTTTTGATGGGGTTTATCCAGATGCTGGTAAGACCACTAAAAATGTTACTATGGGCGGCACTGATTTTATTGTGGAAATAAATGTTACTACTACACCAAATCCATATTTTAGGCGTATGGATATTGCTGTTTCTCAAAAGCTCAAGCCTAACAAACCGATCTATAAGACGAGCAGTTTTATATCACAGTTTTAGCTATAAAAGGATTGCCCTAAAAGATGTCTATGAAAAAGCAGGCTGGCTTTACTTTGGTTGAACTAATGGTTGCAATTATAATTTTTGCAATTATATCAATTATTTCGTATCGTACATTATCATCTTTAGTAACTACAAAGCAAGTAGTGACTTCAACTCAGGATAAGTGGAGTGGAGTTGTTAATACTATCAGCCTGATAAGTAACGCCTGGAGCAGATCTATACCACTTGTAGTCCGGGATGAAAACGGAAACCTTATTCCTTCTGTAATTGGTAAAAATAAATTAGAGCGATCTTCAGATGCCCAGCTGGAACTTACCTTAAGTGGTTATATCCATGATCCGGTTTTTGGATCAACGAGACCAAGACGTATAGGTTTTAGATTTTCTGATGGTAAACTATATTTAGTAACCTGGCCTGTATTAAACCGGGTAAGAACCACCCAGCCCCAGATTGACTTGCTTATGGACAATGTAACCTCGTTTCAACAATCTTTTATCTATCCAGACAAAAAGTGGTATGATGACTGGCCTCCTCCTGGTACTTCAATAGATGAGGTTCCTGAAGGTATGAGGATTACCATTGTGATGAAAAGCGGTGAAACTATAATACGTCAATATGCTCAGTAAAGAATATTATGAAATTTAACCAAACTACACTTAAACCTTCTTGCAAACAGCGTACTACTTTGCTCGCGTATAAAAAGGACAAATATAGCGGAGCAGCATTAATTGCTGTAATGGTGATTGTATTTTTAGTAATGACTATCATTAGCAATATAACCATAAGAAATTTCCGGATAATTAGCAGACTTACTAACCAGAATATCCAACAGCAGGCTACAGCAATGCTATCTGTTGGCACCAACTTTGGACGTGCAGGCCTTGGAACTTCAGCAGCTACTTCAAAAATTGATACTATTAATGATATTTGGGCTCAACCTCTACCAAAAACTAAAATTATTGGTGATTTCTTCGTTAGCGGCTATATTACTGATGAACAAAGTAAATTTAATATTAATGATCTGGTAGTTAATGGTAATTTGAATGCTCCGGTGATTGCCCAGTTTACTCAACTTTTAAGTTATCTCAAACTACCAACAAGTTTAGCAACAAGTATTGCTTTATATATGGCCTCCCCAGCTAATCAATCGGATATAATGTCCTCATATTCATCAGGTGATTCACCATCACGACCAGCAGGCAGGCCCCTGGTAGATTTATCCGAGTTACTTTTAGTTCAGGGAATGCAAAACAATTGGTTGTTTAAATTGCAGGAATACATAACAGTAATCCCCAAGAAAGTTGATTTTGCAGCATTAAATGAAAGCCCAGCGGCAGAGAGCTCTTCTGCAGAAAGCGGTGTAGAGAGTTCATCCAGGCAGCAAAATTTAAAAGTTGAATCAAATTCGGGTACAATACAAGTTAATGTCAACACGGCCAGTGCTGAAGTAATATCTGCAAAAAGCGGAATTCCCTTATCAGTTGCTCAACGTATGATTTCACAACGTACCAGCACACCATTTAAGACAATAAAAGATATTTCAACTTTTTTGTCTACCAATGGTATAATCTTGTCCCAGGAGACTAGCAATGGTAAACCTAAAGTAGATCCCAGTACTTTGACTATCCAGTCTAATTACTTTACTATTCATGCAGTTGCTGACAAGGATGACTTTCAATTTGCCTTGGTATCTTTAGTTTATAGACCAGACCGCAGCGGACAATGGCCAAAGCTAATATGGCAACATCCAGAATAAATTTAAATAAGGGACAATATTAGTGAGAACTTTACGTTTATATTTAAATAACCAATTAGATCAAAGCATAAACTGGACATTACTGGAACATGGAAATATTATTGAAAGTGGTTCTTCTACCTGGGATGAAATTAGCGGCTTTGAAAATGTACAGCTAGAAATTTATCTTAATGCATCATGCTGCACTATATTTAAAACGAATAAAACCAGCGGGATCAAGGTTAAAGCCCTTACAGATGAATTAATACTTGGCCTGATTGAAGATGACCTGGTTGACGACATTGAGGATCTAAAGCCAATATTGATGCAGCTTGAAGATAATCTTGCCTATATAGCAATATTCAATCGTGCATTTTATGAACAATTAATGCACCTGGATAAACCTATCAAATTAGTTCAGTCATATGTATATTCTACAAGTATTAATGAAGACATTGGACAATGGACTTTATATCTAAGCGCAGATCAAAACTTTCTAAGAGTATCCCAGTTTCAATATTATTTACTGGATGACACTCAGCCAATACCTGAGTTACTGGAGGATATGCTCTTAAATAGCGGCAAAAAGCCTAATCAGATTCTGGTCTACTCTGATAGAGCACTTGATTTAAATCAACTTCAAGAAAAATTTAAAATAAAGTTTACTCTGGCGACAGAACCATTAACTTTCGGTATTCCTATCTGGAATTTCTATAATCAAAAAAGCAGTAGCTTTAAATTGAAAATTGAAACAGGGACAAAAAAATCCCTGATTCAACTTTTTAGAACTTTAAAATACTTTATGATTATGGTTTCAATTCTTTGGGTAATTAATATTATTAATATTTACGTAAATAAATCAAAAGTTGAATCTGAGCTTAAAATTAATTTAGGAAAAATCAGCAAAGTAGATAAAATAAATCCGGCAACCTTAAACCTTATATCTGAAAAACTCACTGCCATGGCGCACGCCCGCTCATTACCAGATGAATCAAATTTTATACCAATGCTTACCCGGTTTTTAAAAGTTACAGGTACTACTGAACCGGATGATATTACTCAACTTGATTATAGCGAAAAAGATGAAACTTTAATTATATTCCTACAGAATTTTCCTGCCAGTCAATTCTATAACTACCAGGATATTTTTAAATAAAACCCAAAAAAAGTCTAAGTTAATAGACAATAAATCAGCCAATAGCCAGTCAGCTGAAGCACCGGATCAACCTATTAGTAATGATACAAAATGGGTCGTTACTCTACGTTTGGTATGGTTATATCAAACTTTGTAATCAAGGGATAATATCAATATGAAAAATTTAATGCTTAAACTCCGCCAAAGTAATAGTCATCCGAAAATTAAGCTTTTAGCTACAATAATAGCTGCCAGGTTAAAACCTGTTAATGAATACTATAAACGATTAAACGAGCGAGATAAACAAATTGTATTTTTTGGTGGTATACTTGCTATATTAATGTTTTTTTTCCTGGTAATCAATGCTGCATATACCTTCCAAAAAAGCTTAGAAAAAGAGTATACAATTATACAAACTTATAAAGCAGATGTAGAGTTTCTAAGTAAAGTGTATAAAGATATCAGCACTTTAACGCCTAACGAATTTAGTCCGGTAGAAATTAATAGCATAAAAAATGATTTGGCTGCAATTTCATCGGAAACTCCAGATGTACAGTTAGTTGATAATACTTTAACTATAAATATTGCACAAGCTAAATTTTCAGATATACTAAATCTCCTGCAGCAGTTCCGTAAGAGCTATGGACTATTTGTATTTAAAGCACGGGTAACACGTCTTCCTGAGTCGGGTTATGTATCTTTTAGCGCTTCATTTAAGGTAAATACACAAAATGGACAATAGACTTTTGAGCAAGACTAGTAAATATTTGATTATTACGTCTTTTGTACTCGTTTTTTTGGGAACCCTGATAGTTAATACTCCAGCGTGGGTTTTAAATATACCACTAACTAAATATACACAAGGTAAGTTAAGATTATATAACTTGACTGGATCATTCTGGAATGGTTCAGGATTATTAGTTGCCCTAAATAAAAAATCCCAGCAAACAGATGGCTCGCCGCTAATATCTTTAAAATGGCAAGTTTCCTTGGGAGTGTCAAAATACATAAATGTAAAACTTAATTTGGGCACACGTGATATAGCAAATATATATCTTAATAATAAAGGCTTAAATGTTGATAATCTTGATTTGTCATTATCTGTAATTCAAGTATCACAACTGTCAGATGTAATTACTGACTTAAAACTATCCGGAAATTTACAGATAAACACCAAGCATCTATTAATTGCTAAAACGCAAAAAACTGGCATAATTTATATAAATGCCCATGATATTTCTTCCGGCGTCTCTCCTGTAAATCCGCTAGGCAGCTATAAAGTTGCTCTGGATATAGGAACAAACCTAATTAATGTAAATACTATAAGTGATGATACTATTTTGAGTCTTAATGGAAACGGATCGACTTCTGCATTAACTTTAAAGGCTGCAATTGACCCCAGTAAAACTGAGCAAATGAAGACATTCATAACTTTGATGGGTGTACCAAATGCTGATGGCACTTTTAATTTAAAATTATTCTAGCAACAATGTACATTTACGGATTTCATAGTATAGAAGCTGCTATTTTAAATGCGCCAGAGAGTATTAATTATGTTCTAATTAATAGCAGCCGTCACGATAAGCGGCAAAACCACCTGCTTGAATTAATTAAAATACATAATATAGAAGTAAATCATGTTAATAACCTGGATGAGTTAGTTGGTACCAATAAACACCAAGGTGTAGTAGCAGTTATAAACCCTAAAAATACTAAACTCGAATTTAAAGACCTTATCAAAGATCTGGATACAAAAGATAATGCCATCATTTTAATATTAGATGGGATTACAGATGTACATAACTTTGGAGCAATTATACGTAGTGCTGATTGCTTCGGCGTCCAGGCAATTATCATACCAAAAAATAATTCAGCAAGCACCAGTAATCCTATTATTGCTAAAACATCAAGTGGCGCGATAAATAAGTTACCTATAATTACAGTTAATAATTTATCCAGGGCAATAGAACAGTTAAAAGAACATGGCTTTTGGATAGCAGGAACTGCCCTCACCGAAAACTCAATCAATCTTTTTGAATTTAAATGTAATAAAAAAATAGTTTGGGTAATGGGTAGTGAAGGAACCGGCATGCGGAGATTAATTAGCGAAAACTGTGATTATTTAGTAACTATCCCAATGCAGGGAGTAACCAAGTCGCTAAATGTATCTGTCGCAACCGGAGTAGTTTTAGCTTATACCAGATTTTCTAATATACAACAATAAAGGCACTGCACTTCATGAATATCGAACAACAATTATCAATTATCCGTAAAGGGGTGGATGAAATACTACCTGAAGCTGATTTAGTAGAAAAATTAAAGCTTAACCGCCCTTTAAAAATTAAAGCTGGATTTGATCCAACCGCTCCGGATTTGCATCTGGGACATGCTGTATTATTAACCAAAATGCGCCAGTTTCAGGACTTAGGTCATGAAATTTCTTTTTTAATTGGCGATTTTACCGGTATGATCGGTGACCCAACAGGTAAAAATGCAACAAGACCGCCGCTAACATCCAGTCAAATAGCAATAAATGCAGACACTTATGCTAAGCAGGTATTCAAAATACTGGATCAGGATAAAACTAAAATTTGTTTTAATTCAGTATGGCTAGACACCTTGGGCAGTTCTGGAATGCTTAAATTATCAGCGAGCATGACAGTAGCCAGAATGCTTGAAAGAGATGATTTTTCAAAGCGCTATCGCGAAAACAAACCAATTTCTATTCATGAGTTTATTTATCCTTTATTACAAGGTTATGATTCAGTTGCAATGGAGTCTGATATTGAGTTAGGTGGCACTGATCAAAAGTTTAATCTCCTTATGGGACGGGAGCTGCAAAAGCATTACGGAAAACCCCAACAATGCATAATTATGCTGCCTCTTTTAGAAGGACTAGATGGCATAAATAAAATGTCCAAATCTTTAGGAAATTATATAGGCATAAGTGAGGCTCCAAATGAAATGTTTGGTAAAATCATGAGTCTTAATGATAATTTGATGTGGCGTTACTTTGATCTGGTATCCCTTAAATCTCCAGAGGAGATTGCCAGATTAAAGCAAGATATTGCAGATGGTATGAACCCAAGAGACACAAAGGTCGCCCTGGCTCTTGAAATTATAGAACGGTTCCACAATAAAGAATTAGCATATAAGGCCCTAACCGATTTTGAATTACGCTTTAAGCAAGGGGGAATTCCTGAGGATCTACCGAACATTGAAATATTCACCGATAATTTTAGTATTTCCAATATTTTAAAACAGGCAGGGTTGGTTGACACATCTTCAGAGGGAATGCGTATGATTGATCAAGGAGGAGTAAAGATTAATAGCGATAAAATTAGTGATAAAAAGCTAATCCTAAGCTCAAATCAGGAATATATAATCCAGGTTGGCAAACGCAAATTTGCTAAAGTTAGTTTAAAAATGATTGATTATTCAGATGCAAAATAATATTATAAATGGCAAGGAACTATCTGCTGCGATCTTAAGCAATATAAGCTCCCAAATTAGCAAATGCACACGACCTCCATGCCTGGCAGTAATTTTAGTCGGAGTTGACGCGGCATCTAAAGTCTATGTAAATAATAAAAAAAATACCTGTAAAAATATTGGTATTACCTCTATTGGTTATGAGCTACCAGCAGATACGACCCAAAAAGAGCTGTTAAAAATTATTAATGATCTGAATTCAGATTCAACTGTAGATGGTATTTTAGTACAATTACCTTTACCAAAACATATAGACAGTAAATTGATTATTGATAATATTGCCCCATTTAAAGATGTAGATGGATTCCACCGCTATAATATGGGTTCTCTGGCACTGAACGACCCACAAATTTGTCCATGTACGCCCCATGGAGTAATGTATATGTTAGATAACTTAAACGTTATTTATCAGGGTCTAAATGCAGTTATAATAGGTATGTCAAATATTGTTGGCAGACCAATGGCGTTAGAGTTAATTAACCGTGGAGCAACAATTACTTTGTGTAACAGCAAAACTAAAAACTTAGAAAAAATTTGTGCTGCTAAAGATTTGGTAATTGTAGGTGTCGGACAACCTAAATTAGTTAAAGCTAACTGGATTAAACCTGGCGCCATTGTAATTGATATTGGTATTAACCGCCTGGATAATGGTAAATTATGCGGCGATGTAGATTTTGAAGAGGTTTTACCTATTGCAGGCTATATCACGCCTGTTCCAGGTGGCGTGGGTCCAATGACAATTGCCATGTTA
>JAJFBO010000143.1 GCA_020697025.1 Burkholderiales bacterium | reverse complement strand
CAACTTCAGCTTTAATTTTATGGATAACTTTATCAGCATAATTAGGCATGGTCCATGTAGCGCTACAGTTACAAATTGCAAATACAAAGTTTTTGATTAATTGTAGGCCTTTAGCAGTATGTGTTACTTCGGGGTGAAATTGTACTGCATAAAAATCACGCTTTATATCGGCCATTGCGGCAATAGAACAAGTTGGAGTACTGGCAATTACATTAAATCCAGCGGGTAGTTTAATTACTTTATCGCCATGGCTCATCCAAACTTGCATAAATGGCTTGTCTTCAAATATACCATCAGTGATACCTTCAAATAATTTGGACTGAATCTCATATATCTGAGCATAGCCAAACTCACGATTTCCTGAAGCTTCAACAATACCGCCTAGTTGTTTAGTCATTGTTTGCATACCGTAACAAATGCCAAGTACAGGCACGCCCAGGTTAAAAACTATTTGTGGAGCAGTAGGGGTGTTTAGTTCGTAGACTGAATTTGGGCCACCTGATAAAATTATACCACTTGGTTTAAAGTCTTCAATAAACTTACTATTTACTGTATATGGATGTATTTCACAATATACATTTATTTCACGTATTCTACGAGCAATTAATTGGGTAACTTGCGAACCAAAATCCAGGATTAATATTTTATTATTATGAATATTTTGCATAAGTCCTCTAAACTCTTATTAATAAGCCGTCAAATCACAATAGCAATGATACGCTAATGTTATATGAACTAGTACGATAATATATGACTATTTTTATAAATAATTTTATTTTATATATGAATCAATGTACCTTGTGTGCTCCCATTTGCGGTATCTCTTAGGCTATTCTCATTAAATATATTGCAAACTACAATGTTTACTTTGTGACTACGGCATAAATCAAATGCTGACATATCCATTACTTGTAAATTTTGTTTGATCGCTTCATCAAAGCTTAAGCTGGTATATTTTTTAGCATTAGGATTTTTTTGTGGGTCACTATCGTATACACCATCTACCTTTGTAGCTTTTACTAGTATATCCGCATTCATTTCGATTGCCCGTAGGGCAGCTCCGCTGTCGGTAGTAAAAAATGGATTGCCGGTTCCTCCCACAAAAATAACTACGTTACCATCTTCTAGTTCATCTAACATTTCATTACGGTTATAGCCTTTAACTATATTACCTACAGGAATTGCCGAGTAAACTTTTGAACGGATATTATGTGTATTAAGAAAATCCTTTAATGCTATACCATTCATAATAGTGGCGAGCATTCCCAGGTAATCAGCATTGGCCCTTTGCAAACCAAATTCTTCAGCCCTAAGTCCCCGAAAGATATTTCCACCACCAATTACAATTCCTAATTTTACTTTTAAATCAATAAGTTGTTTAATTTGAAACATTATTGCATCAAGAGTGTTTTTATCAAATAGTTCATTTGTTTCACCTCTTAATGCCTCACCCGATAATTTGAGTAAAATTCGTTGTGGCATATACATTGATCCTTAAGGGTTTATTACTGGCATTATTATATCAAATATTGTATATATTAATTAAACTGGATTTTATCCGGTTATATTAAAATGTGTATGGTAATTGTAATTTGCTAATAAATTAGGGTAAGGCTTACTTATGCAGTAATATCAGCTTTACCAGCAACAGGAGATGCACACGTATTTACAGTATTGTTAATAATATTACCCATATTGAGACTAAAGCCTTTACTTCAAATGCATAAGTCATTATTTCTGCATAGGCGTAAATTCATCTTTGGTTTGTTTTTGAGCTAGTTTATTTAATGCGATTGGCGTTACAATTGAGGTTATTACTATTACCAAAAGTAAAGCAGCAAATAAATTATTATCAATTATGCCTATATTCAAGCCAGTGGTCGCAAAAATTATTCCAATTTCTCCACGTGGCACCATACCAAAGCCGACAATTAACCGATTTATGCTTTTAGGCAAGGTAACGCCGCACAAAATTTTTCCAATAATAGCTATAATACTAATAGATATTGCAATCAAAATTGTTTTGATATTTAATGCATTTACCAGGTCAATTTGCATTCCGGCATAGACAAAAAATATTGGGGTTAGAATTCTTCCAAGGGGGATTATCAAATCTATTAATACTTTATTATGCTCTTTATGGTTTGGTGCAGATAATATGCCATTATCTAAAAAATTTTTATAATTAAAAATCATGCCTGCAAAAAATGCACCTATTATACCGGCAAGTCCAATAGCTTCGGCAAACCAGGACATTATAAAACATATTGCCACTATAAATAAGGTTGCAATATTTTCACCAGTTCCAAGTTTAGGCAGTCCGGGGATCAATATTTTGGGTAAAATATATTTGCCAATAATGTAGCAAACCATAAAAAATGATATAACTTTAGCTAACATCAGGCCTATTAACTGCCCATTTAGAGACCCGGTGCTTACTGTAGCACTAATAATTGATAAGAGGATGAGGCCAATTATGTCATCAATTACCGATGCGGTTAGTACAATCTGACAAGCTTTTTGCCGAATAATACCAAGTTCTTTAAACACACTAACCGAAATCCCCGTTGAAGTAACAGCTAAAATCCCGCCAATAAATAGGGCAACATTATGTGACTGAGAATTAATTATATATGGTGTAACAAAAAAATACCCAAGACAAAAAGGTATTACGGCACCTATAAGTGCAACAATAAATCCGTGCTTACCAGAATTTTTAAGATCTTTAAAATTTGATTCCAGACCAATTTCAAATAACAAAAATATGCTACCTAGCTGTGCAATTAACTCTAGTCCCTCATTTTTAATTATTTCCGCAAAAACATATATATGAAAATGAGCAAGCATACCGATTAATGCACCAATAATAAGTTGGCCTAAAACTGTACTTTGGCGGTATTTATTTGCTATTAAAGAAAATATTGACGCAACCACTAAAAGGCTAAGTAGTAAAATACGACTTACTGGCGGTGACAAATCAGATGTGTTTATAGTAGCTGCATATGTGCTGCCAGTAAATAGTAAAAATAAGAAAAATTTATGCACTATGATGCCTCCTATGTAATATTTGTGTGGCTATTATACCAAACTCATAAAGTATATAAAGAGATAATGCAAGTATACTTTGTGAAAATATATCTGGCGGAGTAACTATTGCTGCTAAAATAAAGCATCCTACAAAAATATAAGGACGAATTTTTTTGATTGTGGTAACTGATACAAAATTTAAATAAATCAGGCAAAAAATTGCAATTGGCATTTGAAAACTAATTCCAAACACTGCAAACAAAGTTAAAACTAAATCTAGATATTTGTTAATATCCGTAAACATTTCAATATCCGGCGCCTTAATATGATTAATAAAATTAAATAGCAGCGGAAGTACTAAAAAGTAACAAAATAAAATGCCAGCGGTAAAAAGAATTATTGCAAACATAATTATAAAAAATAATAGGTTACGTTCATGTTTATATAATCCTGGAGCAATATACTGCCATATTTGAAATATAGTATTAGGTAAAGATATGAACAAAGCCGCAATTGCAGTTATTTTTAAGGGAACGAAGAAGGGAGCTGTTATATCGGTTGCAATTAATTTAGTACCAATTGGTAAATATCTAAGTAATGGTTTTGCTATTTGACCAAACATATTATTTTTAAAATTAAAAAGAATTGCAAATACAAATATAAACCCGATAAAAATAAAAATTAATCGTTTACGAAGTTCGGTCAATTGACTAACTATTCCTTCATTCATTAGGATTGCTCTTAGCAAAATGTGCATCAAAAAGTTCTGGTTGGCGGTCAAACTCAAGTTCAGGCTGGTATGGTTCTCTTGCTTCTTGCAGCACAATTTCCGATTGGTATTCTTCTATTTTATTTTCAGGAAGTATATTCCCTCGAATAGAAGAGTAAGTTTTAATTAGTTCATTTTTGGTATTAACTAACTCATTCATACCACTATTATAATAAATCTCCTGTTTAAGGCTGGTAAAATAATTCTTTATGCTAAATATAATCAGGCCAATACGTGATGCTAAAGGAGGTAATTGTTTTGGGCCAAGTACAATAAGGGCAACTACACAAATTAGAATAATTTCACCAAAACTAATACCAAACATAAATGGCCATGCTATTTTTGTTTGGTATGCGTATCTTCTGGTCTAGAAGTAGTTTCATCAGAATCTTCTTTATTTTCAGAAATAGCATTTTTAAAATTTTTTACTGCTTCACCCAT
>JAJFBO010000142.1 GCA_020697025.1 Burkholderiales bacterium | reverse complement strand
AATAATGTTCCAACTGCCACCATAATAGTAGCAGCATAATGCAGCTTTTCTCCAACTTTATTCCAGCCAAAAATTAAAATTCCTATGAAACCTGCTTCAACAAAAAATGCACTTAAAACCTCATAGATAAATAATGGCCCAAGAACCGAACCTATTTGTCTGGAAAAACCAGCCCAATTAGTACCAAGCTGAAACTCCATGGCAATACCTGATACTACACCCATTCCAAAAGTTAGCGCAAAAACCTTGGTCCAAAAGCGTATAATTTGATAGTATACTGGATTTTTTGTTTTTAACCATGCACCTTCCATAAATACTAAAAAGCTAATTAAACCAATTGAAAATGCCGGAAATATTATATGCATTGACATAGTAAATGCAAATTGAATACGTGATAAGAATAATGTACTTAACATAATATATTCCTTTAGATTATCTTAAAAAGAAAATTAACTAATAATATAGGAATTATTATCGCATGATTCACGTTTTATCCAACGATTTATTTATACTAAAATTTAAGATTTTGAGTTTAAGAATTTGCTATAAACTTAGAAGTTGTTTTTACTTTTGCAAATTCTCGCAAAAGTTATTTTTTTAAATTGTTATAATAGACGCTTTAAAATTATTGGTATAATTATGTTAGTATAAAATTATGGGGATATAACAGTTCTTTGAAACTGAATTTACTCAGGACAAATAAAGTCGACTTGTTGTATTAGCAACTAGCAAGGATAGATAAATCTGATAGGATAATATAGTTTATTATTATATCTATTTATATTCTTGCATATTTTCATTTTTAGATTGATAATTAAAAATTATGGCACGTTTATTCTTAATTCCTACCACGTTAGCCAACAACGTAGATCATGCGGGTATAATACAAACCGAAAAAATAAAGCATTTACAATACTTTATCGTTGAAACAGCCAAAATAGCCAGGTCACATCTAAAGCAGTTAGGCTTAAACACACCGCTGCAGCAGCTACATATTTCGGAACTCAATAAACATTCACAAGATACAATAGAATTAATTAAACCACTATTAGATGGCCACGATGTGGGTCTTTTATCAGATTGTGGAATGCCGGCAATTGCTGATCCTGGTAGTATAATAGTTAGATTAGCCCATAAGCACCATATACAGATATGCCCAATGCCTGGGCCAAGCTCATTAATGATGGCACTAATGGCTAGTGGTGTTAATGGCCAAAGCTTTGCCTTTAACGGTTATTTACCCATCGAAGCAGGAGAGAGAAAAAAACAAATTAAGCGACTTGAAGAATTAACAGTTAAATATGGACAAAGCCAGATAATTATTGAAACCCCATTTAGAAATAATCAGTTGCTTCAATCTTTGGTAGAAACATTAACGCCACAAATATTTATTTCTATTAGTATAAATCTGATGAATGAAAATGAATACATTATAAGTAAAAGTGTTCAGGAATGGGGGAAAAAGCTTCCTGATATTAATAAACAAGAAGCCGTATTTATAATAGGCACTTAAAAATTATATAAATAGTAGTTAGGCAGTATTTCAGTTACATATATTTACCAGGTATTATTTATCAATTAGTACTTTTGCTAATATTATTATATAGCACATATCCTTTTGTCCAGGTTCCATCTACCGCAGCATTATAATCTCCCTTTAAATGTTCCTGGTTAGAATTAGCGGCCTCTAGAAACTGATATAAATATGTTGCATTGGCACAGTTTTCAACTGGTTCAAGCTGTTTTTTACACATAGCTTTTTCCACATCCGTTTGTACTTCTTTTTCACACGAATTTATATTACTCGGATCTATGGTTATTGATTTACATACTTTTAATATATTCGTTTTTAAATTAGCCAGATCAAATGATTGTACACCAAATTCCTGAAATCTCCAGTAAATGGAGGCCAAACCCAAGAAATCGGTACTGGCAAAATTCTCTACTGATCTAATTTGGAAAAGTGATGCATAATCTGCCATAGAAAGTATAGTTTGGTAATTTTTTGAACAAGCATCAAAATCGAAAATATTATTACTTTCTACCCTAAAGCTGGTGTCAGCAGAGGCAAAGGTAGAATTTGGAAATATAGAGTTTGGAAACAACAAAGGCTGGGCTTTATTTATGTAATTACCAACGTAACAGCTATTTTTGTTCATTGGCATATTACTATTATGCATATTCATCATCTTTCGCGCCATATTCTGGCCCAAACCTAAATAACTTATACTAAATACATTATATATTTTACCATTAAGCTGGAATTTAGTTATTGTTGCCTGAGAGGGTGCTGTAAATTGTGATACATTTTGATTATCGGAGGTATTAAATGCAATTTGAGCAGAAGCTCCACCCACTTCGATAATACCTTTTGTTGGTTTGGCTTCTTTTAAGTTATTATAATTTATATCTAACCAGGAGTATAATCCTTCATCTGTACCTAATATAGTCCTTACCGAATTTACTTTAAATCCGGCACTTTCAATAATCGCCTGTACTTCAGCATATTTAGCTATTACTTTGCTTTCATTTTCGTTAGCAAGTACCCGCATTCCAGCAGTTGCCAGAACGCTAACTGGTACTGTATTAATTTCTACATTCTTATTTTGCAAATATGCTTTGGCTAAATCTAACAGCGGTTTTATTGTTTGATTTACATCATTTCCAGCTAATGGCAAGTCATTTTTATTCTTTATCTTTATCTTATTACCATCTTTATCTTTAATTTTATCTAAATTTTGTACAGTTATATCAGGAATAGCATTATTGCCTTCGCTTTGTTTATACACATAAACTCTATTACCAGTGCTCCCGGCATCTATAACCACCTCGTAAGTTGCAGCATAAACTGAGACACTCAATATACTTAATGTGGTTATTAATATTTTTTTATACATTTTTAATTCCATTTATATCTTATTTAATATTATAACATAATTTCCAAAATCATTAATATGAAAATACTCAAAAAAATGCTAATCCCATATTGTTTTAGTATAAGTATAATTAGCTTATACTAAATATCGGCTGCAAAAAATAAATCTATTCCTGATAAAATGTATGACTATTTTCGCCATCATGGTAAGCATATAAAGTTTGTGCTATACTAGTTGAACCAGTTGCTATTTGCCCTGTGTGATCTATTGCTATTAGTCCGACATAATCGCCCAGGTCATTACTTTCATCAATAGCACGCATTACCGCTGTCTCAAGTAACATACCATCTTTTACCCGGGTATGCGTTTTGGCAGCAACTGCCTGATTAATGATATGTTCACCAATCCCGGTACATGAAATGCCCATTACTTTTGAAGCAAAATTGCCCGCTACTGTCGGACTATCGCCCACACGACCCGGAACTTCAAAGCCAGCTCCTCCAGTTGAAGTAATTGCACAAATGACGCCATGATCATCTAATGCCACCACACCAATTGTACCGGTTAATCCTTTTTTTAGTTCAAGATATTCCTGGTAACGTCTTTCGGTCATCGGATTATAATTTGGAAACCCCAGTTCTTCATGAGCAAAGCGGCTAACTTCTTCACCACCTAAAATACTATGGTGCTGCCCCATTAATTTATAAGCAACATCTACCGGATTTTGTACATTCTGTATATTGATTACTGCCGCAAATTTATTATGTATACTATCCATAATTGAAGCTGACATGCGGATTTGACCGTCTTGCTGTACTCTTGAACCAGTTCCTGCATTAAAAACCGGATCATCTTCAAGAAGCCGTGCAGCAAATAAAGCACTCTCTACTGCGTTATTAGTTGTGATTAAATGTTGATGTGCTTTATCAATTATAATTTTTAAATGTTCATGGTATGTAGGAAAAGGTGTAGTTGCATCTTCCCTGGCGCCGCAACCACCATGAATTATTATTTTTTTCATTTTTTCATATAATTAATTAGTGAGGCAGGACAATATGGTTTAGCGCATCATAACGCCAACCTTCAATTAAAGTATGCATACGAATACCAACTAAGCTAATTGGCTCGTTTGGCCCGGCTTTATGAACCGATGAATAACTTAAGTGCGACATATCAATAATAGTTAATATCCCGCTTCCTACCGCTTCAATTACACTATCGAGTCCTGGCGCTAAAACTACCATATTACCCCGCGGCATAAGTCCTGGCTGACCACCAGCTATCATATGCTCAGGTATGAATGCGGCACCTGCAGAAGTGCCAGCTACATGAGTACCTGCTGCATTTTTACGTCTGATTAATTGGGCAACTGGAGTACCGCCTAAAGTCGTTGATAATAATAACTGATTACCGCCTGTCATAAAAATCCCGGTTGCTTTATTTAAATGTGCCAGATAATCTTCACGAGCAGCATCAGATCTTTTATCAATTTCCAAGCTATATGCATCCTTAACGCCAAGGTTTTTAAATAAATTTACATAATTTTCGCCGGTATCAGGCAGTTCTGATGCCGTTGGGATTACAGCTATATAGCCATTTATGCCCCCAGATAATTGTACAAATCTTTCTAAAACTCTCGGGTTTGCCAATTTACTTTCTCTTCCACCTATTGGAATAATATAACCTCTTGTCTTTTCAGCCACTTTTTATCCTTTTAAAATATTATTTAAGATTGTAATGCAAGACTTAGTAATAACATAATGCTATTTTTCTACTACAGATTTAAGCTTTTCTATTATCTCTTCGGTAGACTCATGTGCAATAAATAAAAATGCATCTCCAGGTTTTATATAATCCAGCACAATTTCCAATGCCTCAAATTCATTATCTGCAAGCTGGATATTTTTTTTATTTAAACCTTTATT
>JAJFBO010000141.1 GCA_020697025.1 Burkholderiales bacterium | reverse complement strand
TATAAATACTTGTATGCCATTATTATCCATATTCTTTTGAATAGTTTGTAAGCCAGATTTATTTGGACTAGCTGCAATCTGGATATAGTAGATGATTTCTGAAGTACTGGTTGTAACTCCATTTAGGATCTCTTCAGGGCTAAGCTTACGACCAATATTCATGGTTATAATTATTGGTTTTATTGTAACTGATGTATCTGCTTCGGCTTTATTTGTATTATCATCACGATTTATAACGCCAGCTCTAAATCCATTGCCTTGTGACTCCTCTGTATTAATTACCGAAGTAGTAACCGGGCTACTTGCCGTAATTGGGGCACTAGCTACAGGGCCCGACTGTTTTATTGGTCCAGATGCTTTGACCACAGATGAAGCATTACTATTAATTTCAATTACCTTGGGGTTAACTGGAATAGGCTTTACTTTTTTTGTAACATTTAGTAAAATTATTAATGCGGTAAATAGCAAAAAAATACTACCAATTAATCTTCTTCTAGCTTTTTTTTTGGCTGATTCAGTTTGTTTAATTAAGTTACTTGTATTATTTTTTGGATTATTTATTTGCATTTATACGCTTCTTCAACTACTAAAAATGAACCAAAGCACACGATTCTATCATCAATTGTACTAATACTTTTAGCTTTAGCTAAAGCTATACTAATTGTCTCATAGGCAGTTATTTGGTTTTTATCTATTTTATTTTCATACATAATCTGTATCAAATTATCATTGTCAATACTTCGTTTGGAATTAATTGGCGCAATAAACCATTGACTAAAATATGCTTTGGCTAATGCTACTATAGCTGATATATCTTTATCATTTGCTATGCCAAAAACCGCATAAGTATGTTTAACAAAGGGTAATTTTAACATATTTTTTAACATAGAAGAAATAGCTTGTAGATTATGTGCAACATCAAGGATAATTTGCGGCTGTCCTGGCAGGATGGTTAATCGTCCGATTAATTGTGTTTGTAGCAAGCCAGTCTTAATCGCTGCTATTGACAAGGGGAAATTAATTTTTAATTCATCTAGTATTGTAATAGCCAAGCTGGCATTTGCCAATTGTTCCATTCCCCGTAATGCCGGATATGGTAAACTAAAGTACTTCTTGTTTTTGCAAAATACATCGAAACTAAGCTCATGCCTGGTATAAGTAAAGTCAGCTCCTAAAATCTGTAAATAAGCATTTATTTTTGTAGCATATTCCCGCACACTTTGCGGTGGGTTTTTTATAGCTATGAAAGCAGGTTTATTTGGCCTAAAAATACCAGCTTTTTGTAGGCCTATTTGCTCTAAAGTATTACCTAAAATTTTGCAGTGATCATAATCAATTGTCGTAATAGCACTAAGGGTTGGCTCAAATAAATTGGTAATATCATTTAGTCCGCCAACTCCTACCTCGATGATAGCTACATCAATTTTTTGCTTAATAAAATATAGATGCGCGGCCAGAGTAAATGCTTTAAATAAGCCTGGATTTTTTTGGCATTTCATTAATATTTGCTTTAAAGCTAAATGTAAATTGTCATTATCAATTGGCTTATTATTAATACAAATTCGTTCATTATAATGAAACACATGCGGTGAAGTAAATGTACCAACGCGGTAGCCGGCAATACTTAATATTGTTGTTAAATAGGCGCATGTTGAACCTTTACCATTAGTGCCGCCTATAAGAATAATAGGATAGGTCGGGAATAGATTTAATGCGGAAATCATTTGCTTTATGGGAGCTAGATTATCGCTAAATTCATCAGCCTGTAATAAATAGGATATTTGTTGGTTTAGGTCCATTGGCTATATATTTTAAAAGATTTATATTGTTTAAATGTTGCACTATCAACAAATAAATAAATTGTTTGCATCTTACCTGATACTGTTAAATGAATGACACTTAACCACCAGCAAATATGCCAAAATTTAATTGCCTGTACTGGTGAATTATTTAATATTATTGTATTATTTCCAGTATTGATAATAAGCGTAAATTCCTTAAAATTTAGATACCGGTATAACCATAATAAGCAAAACACAATAAAAACACCAGATACAATATAACGTAAACCAGGAATATAGCGGCTTATAATATAACCACACACAAATATTAGGAATAAAGCAATTAACGGCAGCTTTGATGGCTTTAACCTTAGGTTTATTTGCTTACTTTGCATTGTTAAATTATTATTACCTTGCTGGAACCGGCCTTACTGTAGATGCTGATTTGTATAGATGAAAAATTACGTATTTAATGAATGGTTGTTTTAGAAACGGGCCTACGGTCATGGTCTTCCTCGCCAATATTCTCTTCACTAATATCGATAGCTGTAGGATATACTTCAACATCAAACCATTCCCAAAACATTTTTAAAGTAAATGCCTGCGGCCATAATGATTCATCTTCTGTCCAGGAAGCAAGTTCCAATGCAAATAAATCAGCAAATTTATCATCAATATAATTCACACCATCTTCGATCTCATCCATTTCTGGAATAAGATATGAATTGCAGTCAATACGGATTGAATCCAAAGTCAATGGTTGTGGGGTATCCTGGAAGGTATTATTAACCCATTCCAGAAATGGCAGCTTTGGTTTAATTACCGCGACTGATCTCTCTACAAAATAGTACATTAAATTATCCAAAAAAATATTAAGTAACAATTATAGCTTATTTAACTAAGCATAAGTAATTTTAGTTTTTATATATAAGATATACCCAATTGGAAAAGTCACGAGCAGATATGGCAATATATAAATATAATTAAAGTTTATTTTTAGAATGATGCTTTTTTACTTTATCCGGTTTTAAAAAGTTTTTTATCCAATATGATGTAGGATCTGGCGGGCATTTATTCAATCCGCATTGGGCAAAAGCACTTACTGCATTAACCAAAATACATAAAATCAGTGGTATTATGGCAATGATTGTTATACAGATATAGTTTGATGCGAGGACGTTTTTATATATTTTATCAGCCATGGCAGATTTTAATAAAGTAATTAAAATCAAATTACCAAAAGCAAATAAGCAACATATTATAAATACCCAGGTATATAAATGTAGTCCTAAAAACGGTGAACCATAATTGCCAGTTTCAGGAACAATATGTAATAGAATTTGAATTATGGCGACTGAGGCAGTAAGAAGCGCCGCTATTATGCTTATAGCATAATGTCTGGCGCTAGTTCCAAAATATAAATTTAAAACATAACCAAAACTAATACCTAAAAGGCCGATACGCTGCCCTAAACACAGCGGGCATGGAAGTTCAAAATATGCAAATTGTATATATAGGCTGGACCAGACAATTGCATTAATAACAAGTATAGCTAAAATATCACAAATAATAAAAAAGCGTTCAGACATGGTACAATTTTTCTATAAACTGATATCAATTAATTTTATTAAATGTAATTCTGACGAGAAATATCCATACCAGACAATAATAAAAAATATTGTTGAAAAAAGGGCAAATCTATATTTTTCCAAAAGCGATAAAATAATAGGTGGTAAAAGCAAGATAAACAGCAAAGGCATCATTTCTATTCTCAATTTAACAACGTATAATAAAAAATCCGCAAGTAAAAGCTTGCGGATAATCGATAATTTTGGTGATTAACGTTTTGAGAATTGTTTTCTTCTGCGGGCTTTTCTAAGACCACATTTTTTACGTTCAACCTCACGTGCATCACGGGTAACCATTCCAGCCTTGGACAATACTGGTTTTAAATCAGCATTAAAGTCAATTAAAGCACGAGTAATACCATGTTTAATTGCACCAGCCTGACCAGACTCTCCACCACCTAAAACATTAATTTTAATATTAAAGCTGGATAAGTGTTCAGTTAATTCTAAAGGCTGACGTACAACCATACAATGAGTTGGGCGGGAGAAGTATTCTTCGTAAGCCTTATCATTAACAATAATTTCGCCTTGACCTTTAGCCAGAAATACGCGAGCTACAGAGCTTTTGCGTCTTCCTGTTCCGTAGTAATATTTTCCATTCATGCGTTTATGTCCTTGTTAGATATCTAATTGTTTAGGCTGTTGAGCTAAATGCGGATGAGCATTACCTGCATATACTTTTAATTTTTTGATCATTGCATAACCTAAAGGTCCTTTAGGCAGCATGCCTTTTACAGCATTAATCAAAATTTTTTCTGGAGCTTTATCTAACATTTCATTAAATGTACGCGAATAGATACCACCAGGATAACCAGTATGGCGATAATAAATTTTTTTC
>JAJFBO010000140.1 GCA_020697025.1 Burkholderiales bacterium | reverse complement strand
TGATTTAGTAAATAGGCTATATACAAATGGATTATCGGTTAATGCTGCAATATATTTTTTTTTAAAAGGAGCTTTAAGTAATGTATACAAATAAAATAGCCTTACTAAATGCACGCCAATCCCTTTACTTTGAAATTCATCTGCAATTACTACATTCCCAATATAAGCAACAATTCTGTTTTTATCTTCAATCCAGGTTACTCCAGCCGTTCCAATAATTTTATTATCATTTCTATTTCTATAGATAATAAATCCCTGGCGGGATTTGGCTAAATTTATGATATCTTCCTTTGATATATTGTAAGAGGTTTGATGTAATTTTGTGATTTCATTCCAATCTTCAGGTTTTATATTTTTGGGGGAATAATATTTAAACGAATAACTTGTATGGAAAAATTTATAAAGCCCGATCATTGCGGCTATTATAGATAAGTAAATAAACCATATATATTTTAGAAAGTATGATGAAAATATAGACATATATTTTATATAGTGGGTTTCATATAGATGCATGATAACTCTCCCTTTCTAAATGGAAGTATAAAAATATTATATAATTAAAAACCGTTTTGCTTATAAAAAACTTCATTTTACATAGGTTCTTTATAGTTGCATTAGTCAGTTGTTATATTCTACTTTAGCAGATATATATGATGCAATACGGAATTTCCGTAGTACCCCCGTTTATACTTAAAATGTGTACCCCGACTCAGCAATGTTATTTATTATCTCTTATTTAGATAAACCATTATATAAACTTATTTGCTTATTTACACTTAAATGCTTAAACCAATTACGAGAGTTCATTTTAAGAATGTATGCTTTAATATTTTAAAACTTGCAAAGCCATTGGCACAAATAGTATTAATCAATTAGTTAGTCTAAGTCTTAGCCACAGACAACAAGAAATTATAGTTATACTAAAACATTATCGTGCGCTTACAAAAGATGAAATAGGATGCTGTATCTGAAAGATGGTTAAGGAGTGAGTTAAATACTTTAAAAGCTCTGGGATACATTACTTATACTGGTAGTACTAGATTACGCAAATGGTCTATTAACTAATTCTGGAACTAATGATAAAATTTAAATTGTTGCTAAAACCTTAAGTAATTTCCATTGATTTTGGAATCATAGAAAATTGAATATCTAGATATTATATAACTGATTTCTACAGCAAACTAGGTTATTTTAGACTAAAACCCCAAAGGCTAATAGATAAAATAATTTGAATCAGTATGCAACTATTTATTATACTAGAAGAATAATATTATATTGACAGATAACAGTTTAGAATTTTCAAAAATTTTTTAATCTGTTACAGATTGTTTGAGATAGATTTGTATTATACTAAATGTATATAGATAAAAAAATTTATGCCAAAATTTACTAACTGTATGATATATGTTAAAATATTAAACTTATGAAAAAAGTTTATAAATTGTTCTTCTTTATAGCTCCTTGATATTGTTATGTTTTGTCAACAATTATTTTATCAAAGAATATACTTGATGGACTTTTTATTTATTCTAATTCTTTATCCCGAATTCACGTTATAGGTAAGATTCATGAATCCAATTGAAAAGGTGTGGGCTAATTTGAAAAGGTTGATTAGAGTTCATCCTCAAAAAGAGCAAGACTTAGATACAGCAATTGAAGAAAGATTCTATAAATCTTTTGTTTATTAGTTAACAATATATAGGTTTTAGTAAGGTGATTGAAAATTAAAAAGGTAGTTTTATTTTTAATAATTAATTGTATTGTTACGCATGCTATTTGTGAATCAGTTTCTTATCGCAAAAGATCGCCAGTGATGAAAGCCGCTACTAATATAAGTCCATATTTACCAAAATCAGCACTGAATAATAAGATCAGCGATTTTTTAAAAAGCTTGCCTGAAAAGTGTCAAAAATAAATACTTATAAATGGAGCATACATATATGTCGAAAATAACCGCACCAAAACCAAGGTCAAAACTTATTATCCACGTAACTACCAATATTATTGTTGGATTAATAGCTATAAGTATAGCATTATCAATAGGCATGTGTGGATATCATGTATTTGAACACATGTCATGGGTTGACTCATTTGTAAATGCAGCAATGATATTGTCAGGAATGGGTCCATTGGGGCCGCTTACGACTACAGCTGGCAAAATATTTGCTGGATTTTATGCGTTATTTAGCGGGCTGGTTTTTATTGCAGTTGTAGCCTTAATATTTGCTCCGATAATGCATAAATTTTTTGTTAAAATTCATTTAGAAAGTGTTTCTATGTTAAGTGAAAATAGCAAGTAACTATAGTAAGCATATGTGATTATTTGCAAGAATTGGATAACTTACTTACTTTTTTCTGAAATTTTAATGCTTGCGCCATCTTTACCAAAGGAGGCGTAAGTCTCACCCATAAAAAAAGGTGGCTCGTATAATTTTGCATATTGCTTTAATCTAAAATCATTTTGTTCTTTCGAATAAATTTTTGTATGATTTTCAAAAACATGCTCTAACGAACCAATCACAGCTATTTTATGCCTGTAAAAATGTACTAATCTATCTGTTTTGCGGTAAATTAAAAAAAATAGAGTTTCAAGGGCAATTACAGGCAGCGCCCATAAATATAAATTTAAGTGAGCTTTTAATGGTAGTGACATTAAGTTTTCTATGCTTCCTTCATGCCACCAGGGATACCCAAACATAATGAGTAAAATAATAATTACCAACGTCAAAAACAGATATGAAGATTTTGTATAAAGTTTTCTTTCTCTCTCAAAATAAGCTACCATATCCTTTATTTCCTCCATCTCCTTTTGGGCTATAATTTTGGCGTTTTCAGCCTCAAGTTTTTCAATTTCAATTTTATACTTTGCTTCTAAGTCTGCTGCTCTTCTGGAATTTTGCTCATGTTGTTCATCTTTATACTTTTTTTGTTCAATTATCTGTCTGGTAGAGATTTTATTTTGAAGAAATACTGAGCTATTAGGGTCAAGATCTACAGCTTTGGTATAATCTGACAGAGCCTCTTCATATCTATCCAGCGCAAAATTAGTATCCCCCCTATTACTGTAAGCCAGGGTAAAATCAGGATTTAATTTAATAGCTTCATTATAATCATTAATAGCATCTTTATATTCACCTAGCTTGAATTTGGACTTAGCCCGCTTATAATATGCTTCTGCAAATTTAGAATCTAAATCTATAACTTCATTATAATCTGCAATAGCTTCTTCATATATACCCATGGCTGCTTTGAAGTTACCACTTTCAAAAATTTCTATAATATTCATGTCAAACTCATATTAAAATATTAGATTTTGCGTTACAATCAATTTCAAAATTTATAATAACTGCGGTTGCTCATTAAAGTAATATTAACCATGATAGAAGTTATAATAAAACCTGCAATAGTTTTAATACCCTTGGGCATTAAATAATCGGGATAAGACTAACAATGCTACTCTATCAAAAAATATAATATAGCTAGTAAGGAAAATACCTACAATAAATTTTTTGTTATATAGCTGTATAAAAGTAGAAGTGTATTGCATAAAAAGCTAAAGCATAAGTAAAACTAATTCTGATTCTATAGCTTTAGATACGAATCAGGTAAAGAGAATTATAATAAGTAAAAATCCACCAAATATTGTCCTGATAAAAATATAATAATTTCAAGAAAGTATGCAGGTGGACATAATATTATTATATGCTAATATAGACAATCTTTGCAAGTAATTTATATAAAAATGGCCAAAGGGATTGTAATACAAATGGTTCAAGACAATAATAATATTTATAAAAATAGTTAAGGAGGCATTATTTAAGTTAGCAACAAGTTAGTTTTAACTTATCTCACATATTAAAAATATTTGTCTAGTATTAACTATTATTATTTTGAAAATAAGCAGTTGCTTATATATAAATTTAAATTATTATTGGAAAGATATATTATCTGAGATGTCCTTTATCAGCCATTTTTACTTTTAAGACAATACCAAAACTTGGTATATCAATTTACTCATGGTTTACATATAATAAACTACTGAAACAAGTTTGATTTAACTCACTTATCCATAAGTAATTTTTTTTAGCCTTGTTGTCTTTTAAATATTGTAATTCGCTATACTCTGTATTTGGAGATGAAAATGATAACTACAGGTCAAACCTTCAGGGAGAGGAGCCTGCTAGAGGGAATCAGGATTGGAGTACACGATATTCGCTCTCCTATAACATTTTTAAGAATCCTGCAAAATTCTGCAATAAATTTATCCCCCAG
>JAJFBO010000139.1 GCA_020697025.1 Burkholderiales bacterium | reverse complement strand
ATCTTCTTTATCTTTTATGCCAATTACAGCACAAGCATTTACCTTATTGTGCGTATAAAGAATTTCTTCAATTTCACGTGGATAAATATTCATTCCTTTATGAATTATCAAATCTTTCTTCCGATCAATAATAAAGATAAACCCATCTTTATCTACATAGCCGATATCACCTGTTTTAAACCATCCATCGACAATAGCTTCTTCAGTTTCTTTAGGACGATTATAGTAACCTTTCATTACATTATCGCCTTTAACCAGGATCTCTCCCGATTCGCCAGTAGGCAATGAATTCATGTCCTCATCAACGATTTTAATTTGATAGTCAAGTAGTGGCCTGCCTACCGAGCCAAAACGATTGTTTTTAACTGAATTACAGGAAACTATTGGTGAACATTCAGTAACACCATAGCCCTGAAGAAGCTTGCCCTTTTTAAACGATCGGTTAAAACGGTTTTGTACTTCATCAGAAATAGGAGCTGCTCCCGATATAAAACCTTTAACATTATGAAACCAATGAAAGTACCAGGGTAATTTAGCTTTAGCCATGGCACTATAAACATCTGGTACTCCAGTGAAATAACGACAGCGGCTTATTAATAAAGTTCTTAATAATTTTTTAAAGTCTTTAACCCCACTAAGGCTGCGAACAACAATTAACCCGCTATTTGTATAAATTGGAACCATTATAGTTGCAGTAAAGGTAAATGCATGAAACATTGGCAAGTAACAAATTAATTTTAACTGCCCATCTTTTGAATTCATTAATTTTATTCCACCTTCGCAATTAGAAAAAATATTCCGAAAGGACAACATTGCTCCTTTAGGCTTACCGGTTGTTCCACTGGTGTAAAATATAAAAGCAGTATCTTCAATTTGAGAGGCAAAAGGGGCAGAAATACTATTCATCTTTATTTTAAAAATTGTGTCATAGTCTATATTTTTTTCATTATTAAAGGGAGCTACACCATCAACCCATATTATTTGCCTGATATCAGTTTTCTTCATTAAATTTTGAGTTTCTTTAGTGTACTTTGTAGAAGAAAATAGTAATCTTGTCTGAGAGTCATTAAGAATATAGGCTATTTCGTCTTCTTTTAAAAAATTATTTATTAAAACAACAGTTGCACCTATTTTACTTATAGCAAAAGCATTAACAATATATTGCCACGAGTTAGACATAAAAATTGCTACTTTGTCATCTGGTTTTATATCACATTTATTTTTTAAAAATTCTGCTACTATATCAATTCGCTCTTTAAATTCTCTATTACTTAGCTTAAACTCTTCCTCTGTAATAATAGCTCTACTTCGTGATTTATTAGCGTTTGCCACAACTATATCATATAAATTATTAAACTGATATTCCACACGTTTACTCCATAATATACAAAATCTGCAGTAATTTTACCAAATAAATGTAGCGTATGGTAGAATATAACACTATTGAACAAAACTCATATTACAAAAAGTGGTATTTTAGTGCAATCATTGTCTGAATTAAATGGCCCACAGCTGCAAGCTGTGACGCATATAGATAGCTCAATGCTCGTTATAGCAGGCGCTGGATCTGGTAAAACAAAAGTTTTGACCACACGTATTGCCTGGTTAGTAAAAAATAAACTTGTAACTCCAGGCGAAATACTTGCTGTTACCTTTACTAATAAAGCTGCAAAAGAAATGTCTGGCCGTATTGCAAATTTGCTAGAAATTGATACCCGGGGTTTATGGATTGGTACCTTTCATTCTGTTTCTCTAAAAATTTTAGCTAAACATCACCAACTGGCCGGATTACCTGCTTATTTTCAAATTTTAGATGCCAATGATCAATTAGCTTTACTTAAACGCCTGATTAAAGCAGCTAATTTAGATGAAAATAATTATAGCCCTAAAGAATTGCAAAAATTTATTAATAATCATAAGGAAAACGGGCAACGGGCAATAAATATTGATGCACAAAATTTCCGGGAACAACATTGGCTGGAATTATATCGTAGCTACGAAGAGGTATGTAACCGTGATGGTTTAGTAGATTTTACTGAGTTACTCTTACGCAGTTATGAAATGCTTATGCTCAATGAAAATATATTAAAACACTATCAGACTGGGTTTAAGCACTTCCTAGTTGACGTATTTCAAGACACTAATCAATTGCAATACCGTTGGTTAAAACTACTTGCCAGTCCAAATACGCAAATGTTTGCAGTTGGCGATGATGATCAATCGATCTATTCATTTCGTGGTGCCAAGGTTAGTAATATGCAATTATTTCTTAAAGATTACTCAGTTAAAGCTCCTATTTGTTTAGAACAAAATTATCGTTCTACACCAAATATACTTTTGGCAGCTAATGCTGTTATTAGCAATAACAACCTGCGTACACGTAAAAATTTATGGACAGAAAACCCCAGTGGCGAGTTAATTCGCTGGTATGAAGGCTATACCGAAGAAGATGAAGCTTATTTTGTATTAGATGAAATCAAAGCACTAGAACGAAGCGGAGTGCATTTAAGTGATATTGCAATACTATACCGTTCTAATGCCCAGTCACGTGTATTTGAACAATTATTTTATAGTAATGGTATAGCTTATAGAGTATATGGTGGTCTACGCTTTTTTGACAGGCAGGAAATTAAACATATATTGAGTTATTTACGTCTGATATTAAACCCAAATGATAATGAGGCATTTCTGCGGGTAGTTAATTTTCCAACCCGCGGCATTGGTATGCGAAGTATTGAAAATTTACAAAATATTGCAACCGAAAATAATCAATCTCTTTATCAGGCAGCAAATTTATTAGAAGGCAAACCACGTCAAAGTATTGGCAAGTTTATTACACTGATTAATCAGCTGCGGGAACAAATTAATGGGATGACAATTGCCGAAACAATAAATCATGTTATAATAAATAGTGGTATTGCCGAACATTATAATGAAGACAAAAAAGGCGGTATTGAACGTCTGGAAAATTTAAATGAATTAGTAAACTCTGTTTCAGGCCATAAAACTGAAGAAAATTTATCTACTTTAGCTGATTTTTTATCCTATGCAGTTCTTGAATCTGGAGAAAGGCAGTCGCAAAATCAGGATAATGCAGTCCAGCTAATGACAGTGCATGCAGCTAAAGGTCTCGAATTTAAAGTTGTTTTTGTTGTTGGCCTTGAGGATGGATTGTTTCCTCATGAAAATTCGCTTCATACAGAACAACACCTTGAAGAAGAACGCAGATTAATCTATGTAGCAATTACTCGTGCTAAAGAACAATTATATTTGCTTAGAGCATGCAGCCGCCTAATGTGGGGCAAACGGCAGACTGCACCTATTTCCCGTTTTGTAGATGAGATCCCAAGCGAACTAATCCGTAATATTTCATGTATTAGCAAAATTGGCCAATCTGAAATAAAGCAAGTTGATCTTGAAAGCTGCTATAGTTCAGTAGTTAACCCTGAAACAAAAACTTCACGTGCATATTTAGCAAACCAGGATATGAGTGTCAAGATTGGCGATATGGTAAAGCATATCAAATTTGGCAATGGTAAAGTTATGCGCTTAAATACCGATGGCAAAAAAATTATTGCCGAAATATTTTTTATAGGCCTGGGTAAAAAAACACTGGATTTAAATATTGCCAAACTTGAGCATGTTTAATCTACTTCAATATATTTTCGTGCTTTTATTGTAGCAATTAATCCAATAATTTATAAAATAACATTGTTTTGCCTCTTAAAATTAATAATGCGGATGTTTTAGAGAGTTTTGCTGCAAAAATGTAATCATATCTGTATTTTTAAATATACCTTCAACCACCATTAAATTTATTGATTTATAATCACCTATTCCTTGTATTTTATAGCTCTTGTGTATATTAATCAGCCGGGAAAGTTCCGATAAATTGTTTCTATCCGAAATGACTAATACCGGACAATTAGCGAAGTTCGCCAAATTATCCCGCCAAGTGTAAAAATTAGAAGATTGTAAATCCAGGTTAAGAATTTTATAATTAGCTGCAAATACTTTCTGATATTCTAATTGTGCAGTCCAATACCAACGGGTTGTACCAATTAATTTATATGTAGCATTACATTTGGGTAATATAGTTAACGAATTTTGTAACATCATATTTTGAGAAAATAATTGGGGTAATTCTTGCCATAATAGTAAATCTGCCAAGCCACTAGTATCGGGATTAAATATTTTGGTCACTTTTTTTATGTTTGATAAACCCCCAGGTATTAAAAGAATAAATAACAATACTAACCAAATTATGCTGGTAT
>JAJFBO010000002.1 GCA_020697025.1 Burkholderiales bacterium | reverse complement strand
CGCCAGCATGTACTTGTGCTTTTACTACTGCGCATTTTCCATCTAAGCGGTCATATGCATTACCGGCTTCAGCAGGTGTAGTTGCTAATATTCCGCTTTGTACACGCAGGCCGTATTTAGCTAATAACTCTTTAGCTTGATATTCATGTAAATTCATAAAAAAGTCCCTAAAAGATTTAAATTCAGTACACTATTTTATCATATCCCTGACTGCGTGGACGCTACAATATATTGTCCTTGAAAAGCGTTGCCATTGAAAGCTATTGACATTAAAGATATGATTATGCTATAATATTATTCACGGTGTGGTTATTGTAATCTAATTAAACTTATTCTTAAAATTTTAAGTTATATGAGTTTAGATTACAGCAACTCCATATATAGAAATATATCATACATTTATATGGAAGGTTGTTATGATGTTGAGTAAAGGTTTACTATTAGGTTCAATTTTAATTTCATTCGCAGCAGGCTCTATGGCTGATAGTACTATAGGTGTGATAAGCTGGAATGTAAAAGGTAATACTTCAGTGGCAAATGGCGGATGGAGTGTTCCAGCAACTCAAAGTAGAGAGATTCTTTCAATTAAGAATAAAATTAACGCTTCCCAGGTTGATTTTATAAACTTGGTACAAACAACAGAACAAGGTATAAATAATAAAACTCACTTAGATCAAGTTTTAGGTACAAGTAGATGGAGTGGAGTTTATAGTGATTGTCATTTTGATGCTACTCAGATTATATACGATAACACGAAGTGGCAAAAAATAGGTTCTGATTTCAGTGGAGGGTTTACAGATCAATGTACTGGTGTAGATGACAGACCATATTCAATGGCATTGTTTAAAAGTAAGCAATCGGCTAATAATAAACCAGTCTTATTTATAAGTGTACATTTTCCACATATAGGGAGATATAGTTGGGAAGGGACGGCCGCTAATTTGGCTAATTCAGGCTTTACAAACGGCTTTAATACCATACTTAAACAAAATAATCTTACTGCTGATAAGGTAAGAGTGATTATGGCTGGTGATATGAATGAAATTGGTGAAAATTTTTATGGATATCAAGGAATTATAAATACGCTTAAAACTGGTATTACGGCAATAAATGATGCGTTGTCTGCACAAGTAAAATCATGCTGCAGCAGCAATGGTTATAATAGCCACTTTGATAAAGTTTATTCTACAAATTCAATGATTAAACAGGCACCGCAAGATGTTCTTTTTGATATGACAGACTATAATATTGATGAACAACATCGTCCAATTTATGTGTTAGTTTCTCCATTGCCAGGAAATGAAGAGCAGGACTTTAGTCAATACTATTACTAATAGTTAAGCACTCCTATGCGCCGAATTAAATCGGCGCCACTGATATATCCGATAATTTTATCCTGTAAGACTTTATTCTTATCTAAAATTATCATAGCTGGCGGCCCATATAATGCATATTGATGCAAAAATATGGCGCTGTCACGCTTATTGTCCGTAATATCAAAATATATAACTGTATACTGCTTAAATTTATTTATTACATTTTTATCTCTGAAGGTTGTTGCTTCTAATTCCCGACATACACTACACCATTTTGCCGACACAATAATTATCACTGGTTTAGTACTTTCCTGTACTACCTGGCGTAGTTGTTGTGTATTAACTATATGATAAGGTGTTAAAGGCTGTGTTGGTACAGCAGGCATCTTGTAGCCAAAAAATATGAAGACCAGGCCAATGATTATCAGTAATATCGGCATAAATTTATGAATTAATAATTCTAAATTGGATTTATTAAATTTTTTTAACATAAAAAAAACTAAAGCAGCTATAAAACATATAGTACCTATACCCAGCATCGGATTACCCAGATTTACTAAAGGATGGGCCATATAAATTGCTACAGCAATAATAATCCCTCCCAAAATATATTTTATACCATTCATCCAGGCCCCAGATTTAGGCAGCAATTTTTTGCCAGCGGTAGATAAAATTAGAATAGGTAAGCCCATACCTAAACTAATAGCATATAATCCTAAAACTCCGCTTAAAACATTACCGTGACTTGCAATATAGCTAATTGCAATAACTAGTGGGGGTGTTATACATGGGCCTAATAAGAATGAAGATAATACTCCTAATATAAAGGTTGAAACATATCTGCTATTATTTAGATTTGTAGTTTTAATATGAATATAATTAAGTAATCTATTAGGAAGTTTAATGTCTAACAGATCAAACATTGCCAAGCCTAAAAATAAAAAAATACAACTGCTTAATAAAATAAAAACCGGGGCCTGAATAAAAGTAACTAATAACTGTCCTGTAAGGGCTGCAATTATTCCCATAAGTACATAAATTAGGGAAATGCCATGGATATAGCATAAAGTTAATTTTATAATATTACTTTTTTTAGTTGCCATTTGACTAATTGTACTTAATGCAATTGGATATAGAGGGTACATGCAGGGAGTAAGACTAATGGCAAAGCCTGCAAGAAAAAATACCAGAAATAATTCAAATGGGTTAATAGCGCCCTTACTGGCTGCCCCAGAATATATGGAGAAAAATAAATTCTTGAAATTACTAAATAACGAATTAGTTTTAAATAAATCAAATTGATAATGTTGTGGCGGGTAACATATACTTTTTCCGTCACAACCAAGAAATTCAACTGTAACTACCAGGTTATTCACTGGATGTTTTAGCCGGATATTTACATCAAAGCTTTTGTTTAGTGTAGTTTCTTTGACATAAGAACTGCCATTAAAAATATCTATTCCGATTCCAGCTGGCAGATAAATATCATCATTAGTAAAAGCTCTGGGGTTATTGCTTTTAATTGTAAGATTGTCTTTATAGATATAAAAACCTGGCATAATAGCAAAGTGTAATTTGACAATCGAGGCAGATTTTAAAACTGCAGTCACTCCAAAGGCCTGCCTTGGAGATATCTGGTTTACCGGATTATGCGAGAATGACTCTAAGATGTTTGAGGAGTATGAATAAGTTAGAGACAATATTAAAATAATAAAGCAAATGAGTTTTCTCATGCTTAAATATGTCTTTACTGGACCATTTGGTTCATGTTTAGTATTGGTAACATAATAGCAATTACAATTAACATTACAATACCACCCATACCTACAATTAATGCAGGCTCTAAAATACCAGTTAACAGTTGGCTTCTATGCGTTAATTCCAGCTCCTGATGCGCTCCGGCTTGCTCAAGTAAAATATCCAAAGTACCAGATTTTTCACCACTGGCAATCAAATGGATTACAACTGGTGGAAATGCATCTTGCTGCTTTAAGGCAATAGCTAACGGGACGCCCTCTTTTACAAGCTTTAGGGCATAATTAATCGCGTTTCGCATCATATAATTACTTAAAGTGTCTCGTCCTGCTTCGAGAGCCTGAATCATTGGTACACCACTAGTTAAAAGCATTGCTAAAGTATGTGTAAAACGTGCAACATCAATATTTACCAGTAACCTTCCGGCAACAGGCAATTTTAATAATTGGCGATGAAATTTTAATTTAAATTCATGACTCTTTAAAAGTTGGAAAAAGGTAATAACCACAACAATTATAGCCAAAATAATAATCCAGCCGTAGCTACGTAAGCCATTACTAGTTGCAATTAAAATTTTGGTTAGAAGAGGTAAATCCTGTTTAGATGATTCAAATACTTTAACTACCTGCGGTACAACATAAACCAGCAGGGCAACAATCATCAAAATAGCTACAACAGATACAATAATTGGGTAGAGTAGGGCCATCATAATTTTACTGGTTAGTTCACGCGTTTTATCACTATAATCAGCTAGTTTTGTCATTACTCGCGGCAAGCTTCCAGATTGTTCTCCGGCATGGATCAAGCTGCAATATACAGAAGGAAATATATTTGGAAAGACACGCATAGAGTCAGCCAGTGGCCGCCCTGCTAACACCTCACTTCTAACCCCCATCATGACAGTTTTCTGGTCTTGGTTCTCGAGCTGGTCAATCAGAGCATTTAGTGCCTGCTCTACAGATAAACCCGAATTAAGTAAGATGGCAAATTGTCTGGTGATTAGGGACAGTTCAAGAGCTGATATAGTTTTTTTAAAAGAAAAAGACTTTCTTTTATTACCTCCGGCTGCAGCTGAATCAAGCTTAGCTACAGTAAAGCCTTTTTCACGTAATAACTGCCTGGCTACACGTGGAGAATCAGCTTGGATTACACCACTTTTACTTTTACCATGCTGATCGACGGCTTTATAATTAAATGTCGTCATAGTTTTCCTGTGTTATTGTTGCTACTTCTTCTATTGATGTTTGGCCATCTAATACCCAGCGCATTGCATCCATACGTAGAGTTTTCATACCCAGCTTCTGGATAGCATATTTTTCCATATCTATTTCAGGAGTTGCTGTATGAATCATACGCATTATCTCTTCGTCAACTACTAATAGCTCATGAATACCTGTCCGCCCTTTATAACCTGTATTGTTACAGTTATCACAACCTACAGCTTTATAAATAGTTGCCCCCTGAGGGATACCAAATTCTTTTCGAATATCTTCATCTATGATTGTATGCTCTGCTTTGCATTTTACACAAAGCCTGCGGATTAGACGTTGGGCTAGTACGCCGAGTAAGGTTGAAGATAATAAAAAAGGTTCTACACCCATATCTACCAAACGTGAAACAGCAGATGCCGCAGTATTGGTATGGAGAGTAGCTAGTACCAGATGACCAGTCAAACTGGCCTGAACTGCAATTTCTCCAGTTTCAAGATCCCTAATTTCCCCAATCATCACCACATCAGGATCCTGACGTAAGATCGCCCGCAGCGCCCGGCCAAAAGTCATATCAATTTTTGAATTAATTGGTGTCTGGCTTATTCCCTCAATATCATACTCAATTGGATCTTCCACTGTCATAATATTTAAAGCTTTTGAGTCCAGTCTTGCCAATGCAGCATATAATGTTGTTGATTTACCAGAACCAGTAGGCCCAGTCACAAGAAAAATACCATGTGGGCGGTGAATAAGTTTATCAATCTGGGTTAAAGTATTTTTTGCCATACCTAATACTTCAAGCTGTAACCTGTCTTTATTTTTATCTAATAAACGCATTACAACCCGTTCGCCATGGCCTGTTGGAATAGTCGAAATACGTAAATCTACTTCACGACCAGCTAAACGTAATGATATACGGCCATCCTGAGGTAGTCTTTTTTCAGCAATGTCTAGTTGCGCCATGATTTTAATTCTTGATACCATAGCATTATGTAAGCCTGCATTCAACTCAACGGCACCTTGAAGCATTCCATCACGCCGAAAACGTACTACTGACCTTCTTTCATATGCATCAAGATGTATATCTGATGCATCATCTTTTACAGCCTGGGTTAAAAAAGCATTGATAATACGAATAACCGGTGCATCATCTTCCGATTCAAGCAAATCTTCTACACGCGGCATATTATGTAGTATATCAGAAATATCAATATCATCTTGTACATCATCTACAATTGCCGCAGCATTAGAGGATGAATATGCCTCAGACAACAAGCTGTCAAATGTTTTTGGATCAATTTTGGTGATCTTTAACGGCTCGTTAAGTTTACGCTTAATCTCAGAAATTACTTCAGGGTGAAGAAATTCACTAGCTATAGCCAATAAAACTGTCTGTCCCTCTACACCATAAATGCATACCCGCTTTGATCTGGCATATCCATAAGGTATACGCCTGGAAAAGCGGTTAGGAACAAATTTGATAGTTTCCATTTTTTACCTATTCACATTAGTAACAGTAACAGGATCAGTATCACCTGTTAAAGTAGAGACATTGGCACCAGTCGAAGAACTATTCTTACTTGGTAAATCGCCTGTGTTTACTTTATTTGCTATAGTGCTGGCTCTGACATCAACTAGCGGTGTAGCTGGCTGGGTAGCTTTCTGTGTCGGCACTAAGTTATCATAAGGTACCTGGTTGTCTAAAGTAACCGGTTTAATGTCTGGCAGAAGCAAATTACCTGAAGCCTGTATCTTGTTTTCCTGATCCATTACATATTGATAGCGTTGGTTAGACAAAGCTTTGTAGCCTTCAGCATTACGAATAATTACCGGGCGCAAAAATAAAACTAAATTACTTTTTCTATGTTCACGGTGCTGCCAGCTAAATAACCAGCCTATCCAGGGAATGCTACTTAAAATTGGTATCCCATTTTGTTGCAAACTAATCGAATCTGTAGTCATCCCGCCCAAAGCAATAATTTGCGAATCATCTAGTAATATTGTTGAACGCATAGTCCGTTTTAAAAATGACGGGCCGCTAGGAGAGTTCGGTAGTATATTTGGATCTAACTGGGAATCTTCCTGATAAATGTCTAACTGAATAGATCCGCTTTGAGTAATCTTTGGCTTAATTTGCAGGAAAGTTCCCAAATCCTGCCGGGTAATAGTAGTAGTCAGGTTGCCCGGGCTTCCTGAAGAAGCCGTAAAGCTACCATTAGGAATACCTACGTTTGCACCTACCTGAATTCTGGCTTCTTCATTATCAAGTGTGATTAAAGTTGGCCGGGATAAAATATTGCCCGAACTAGTAGCTGAAATCATGTCGGCTAACGTACTAAGGCTAGGAATCGTTTGCCCGCCAATGGTTGTAGTCCCGGTAACTAAGCCAATATAAACTTCCTTCGGAATACTAATTCCTCCTGGAGAGCCGGTCCCGTTACCGCTTGCGGCGCCTTGTATTCCCAAAGCTGTAGTAGCCAAATCTGATAAAGCACTACCTCTATCACCGTAATTACCTGCACCAATTACCCCGGCATTATTAGCACCGCCGCCGGCAACCCATTGGATACCAAATGTTCCTGAATTTTGTGCACTGATATCGGCAATCATAGCTTCAATCATTACCTGGGCGCGGCGAACGTCTAACATATCAATAATCATGCGTAAATTACGATATAGTGCTTCTGGAGCTTGAATAATAAGCGAGTTAGTTGTTGTTTCTGCCTGTACAAATACTTTAGGCTGGTCTTTTTGCGCGTTATTTGCGCCTGCGCCACCAGGACGATAGCCACCACCTTGTTGATAACCACCGCCTTTACTGCCACTATAAGCTGAGGAACCGCCACCGCTACCGCCACTACCCCCAGTTGAAAATATTCCAGATGGCTCGTTAGTAAACTTGGTACTAGTTGGAGTAGCTGTTAAATCAGGGTTTTCCTGACCAGTTGCCACCACACGTAAAACTTCAGCAATATGAGTTGCATCAGCATTTTTAAGATATACAACATGTAGATCATTATGATTGTCGCCAATAGTCTTATCCATATTCAGAGCAATATTTTGCAGCTCATTTAGCTTAGCCCGACTTGACGAATATAGTAAAATTGAATTAGTTTGTACTTGTGTATTAATAGTTACGCTTGGTCCATCTGTAGGGCCACCGCCTCCACCTCCACCATAACCACTACCCCCGCCCCCTTGCAGAAAGTTTTGCAATACCTGGGCAACATCGGCTGCAATAGCATGTTTAAAAGGAATTAGCACTGATTGCATAGCAACGTTTGGTGAAGACAATTGGTTAATTATTTTAGTAATTCGTGCAATATTAGAAGAATAATCAGTAATTACCAAAGCATTGCTGCTAGGATAAACTGAAATTGAATTATTTGGAGCTATTAATGGTCTAAGCGAATTGGACATTTGCATTGCTGAGCCGTGTTGTAAAACAAAAACTTTGGTTACGATTTGGTCCCCTGGATTCTTTCTACCCATAGTTGGCTGAGTGTTATTAAAAGTTTTCATACCATATGTTTTTGCATCTGTTTCAGGAAGCACTTTTATAACGCCATCGGCTTCAACAGTAGCAAAACCCTGCATTCTTAGTGCTGATTCAAGAACTTTATAACTCTCTGCTTTAGATACCGGACTGGTTGAAATTATAGTTATAGATCCTTTTACCCTGGGATCAACTACAAAATTTTTACCGGATAATTGACCAATAGCTTTAATTACTGAAGATATATCAGCGTTTTCAAAATTTAAAATTACCTTGTCAGGACTTAATGCTGGTGCTGTATGAGCTGATGTTGACGAAGAATAGCTACTCTGGTGCGAAGTAGAAGGCATATCCTTCTCTTCAGTCTCATTCGAGTTATTATTTATGGATGCTGTTGATTTATTATTTTTAGTCAGCGGGACATTCTTACGATCAGTAGAATTGCTATTTATAGTAGCAGAATATGAGCTATTGATCAACAATGAAGTTAAGATAAAAATTAATTTTGGCTTCATAAAATTCCTAAAAATGCAAATAATTAAAGATTAATGTTGGTCTTCATTGTGGTTAGATGAAGTTGACCGCGATGAATTGCTAATACCGTCATGCGCGTTGTAATTATCAATAAGTTTCTTACGTTGTTGCATAAAATCTTCTCGTGGATTCGATGATCTGGAGTTATCGCCGCTATTGCCAAACATAGTCTCCTGGCCATTTTTTGCTCCAGATTGCAGCTGGGATTTAGTACCCCCGCCTGTAGTAAGATATATTGTTACGTCCTGATCATCAGATCTTACAATTATACTTGAGGGGTTTATAGTTTTAATAACAGCATCTGAATCGCTGATTTTAACGCCAGTATGTGCAATTACTGGCTTGCCTTGATACTCCAAAAAAGCAAAACTATCTTTAGCAGTATTTAAATATACACCAGTTAGTTTTAGCAAATCAGTGATTCTGGGTTTCTCCTGAACTTTAGGTTTTACAACTACTACACCAAATGGAGCGCGGTTATCAATGTATCTGGTAGCTTTATCCCGGACATCTAAATAAGATCTTTGTACAAAAATACCATTATTGGATGGAGACAAAATCCACCATACACAATTTGCCAAAATAGAAGCAGTAAAAAGTATTAAAAAAATACGTAATACTTGGCTGAGGATAGATATCCCCGTATTGATTCTTTTAGTAGTTAGCATTTTATATTAGTTAGTCTTTTCATAAAAAAAATTACTAGACAAGTGCTAAATTGTAGCATAACCTCTATAAACTATTTATGTTTTTTTACATTCAGAGCATATACCATACAAGTTTAAGTGATGATTAATGATTTTAAAACTATTTTTTTTAGCTATTTCTTCCTGTAATAATTCAATTTGACAATTATAAAATTCAATTACTTTATTACATTTAGTACAAATTAAATGGTCATGATGGTGATTAGGGTCCGCTAACTCATAAACTGCCTGGTCTTCATTAAAGTTGTGGCGGACTACTACTCCGTTTTTTTCGAAACTGGCTAAAACCCGGTAAATTGTAGCCGCACTAACATTATTACCTTCTTCATTTAACAAAGTATTAATTTTATGTGCATCTAAATGTTTATGCAATTCAAATAATTTTAAAATAGCTAATTTATGTTTAGTTAATTTAAGCCCTTTATTTTGTATTATGTCTAAATTCATGATATTTTCTCGTATTTATTATATCTAAGTTTTGTATTTTACACAATTTAAGCTATCATGGTATATCTATTTAGAGGTAAAATAATGCATAATAAATAAATTTTATGTGAAATAATTATGGATAAATGTTTAAAAATAATGGTGATGGTGACTATTTCCCTGCTTGTTGGTGCTTGTAGCGGAGTGAAGCTAAGTCAGTGGCATTTCCCATATATGATGGAAGTACAGCAAGGAAACTATATTACTAATGATCAGTATAAACAATTAAAAATTGGTATGACAAAAGAGCAGGTGTCATATATTATTGGGATGCCTCTTAGCCAATATATGTTTGATCAAAATCGTTGGGATTATATTTATCAGGATAATAAAAATAATGATTTAAAAAAAAATTATAGTGTTACGATTTTGTTTGATAAAAATAGTAAAGCTGTAAATATAAGTAAAACCGGGGAATTTTTTGCAAAATAAAAATGTTAGAATTATATGTACCAATTTAATACCCTTGTAATTGGCAGCGGACTTGCCGGGTTGTCTTTAGCAATCGAACTTGCTAACTGTGGACAAAAAGTTGCTGTACTTACTAAAAAAGAACTTTCTGAGTGCAATTCTTATTATGCGCAGGGAGGGATTGCTGCAGTTATTGATAATAATGATTCTATAGAAGGTCACATTAAGGATACACTAGTAGCCGGAGCTGGTTTATGTGATGCTAAAGCAGTCCGCTATATTATAGAAAATTCCGCCAATGCAATTAATTGGTTAATTGCTATGGGGGTAAAATTTGATTTAGATGATGATACCAGTACAGGATATCATCTAACACAGGAAGGCGGGCATAACTTTAGGCGGATTTTACATGTTGCTGACGCCACTGGTGCAGCAGTAATTAATACTTTAATTCAAAAAGTAAAAAGGCATCCCAATATTCAGGTTTTTGAAAATTTTGTTGCAATTGATTTAATTACAGGGTACAAGATTGGTCTGGCAGATAATCAGTGTTATGGTCTTTATGCGCTAAACCGTAATATCGGGCAAATTCTTACTTTTGCGGCAACGAATACAGTTCTGGCTACAGGTGGGGCAGGTAAAGTTTATTTGTATACAACAAACCCTGATATAGCAACTGGTGATGGGATAGCTATGGCTTATCGGGCAGGCTGCCGGGTTGCAAATATGGAATTTATGCAATTTCATCCTACTTGTTTATACCATGCCAACGCGAAGTCTTTTCTTATTTCTGAGGCAGTTCGGGGTGAGGGCGGGATATTAAAATTACCTAATGGCTACCGTTTTATGCAAGATCATGATGAACGTTTGGAGCTTGCACCACGGGATATAGTTGCCAAAGCCATTGATTATGAGATGTAACGTCATGGTGTTGATTGTGTATACCTGGACATTTCTTATAAGCCGGCAGCATTTATTAAAGAACATTTTCCGAATATCTACCAAAAATGTTTGGAGCTTGGAATTGATATTACCAAAGAAATGATTCCTGTAGTACCTGCAGTACATTTTACCTGTGGCGGAATTATGACCGATCTAACAGGAAAAACAGATATTGGGAACTTATATGCCATTGGCGAATGTGCTTTTACTGGACTACATGGAGCTAATCGGCTGGCAAGCAACTCTTTACTCGAATGCCTGGTTATTAGTCAGGCTTCAGTTAAACACATACTACAACAAAAATCTGGAAAAGAAGCCCCAGTACTTCCGCAATGGGATGAATCATTAGTAAGTAATAATGATGAAGAAATTATCATTGCGCATAATTGGGATGAATTGCGGCGGGCAATGTGGGATTATGTAGGGATAGTTCGTACTAATAAACGGCTGGAAAGGGCATTAAACAGAATTAACCTGTTGCGTGCTGAAATTAATGAGTATTATTCGAATTTTAAATTGTCTGCAGATTTAATTGAACTTAGAAACCTGGTATTAAATGCCGAATTAATTGTACAAAGTGCCAGGAGGCGCCACGAAAGCCGTGGACTGCATTTTAGCCGGGATTATCCTCATACAAATAAGGATATTAAAAATACTATTTTATGCCACAATAGAGACTTATTGATAGAAAGTTAGATTCCATATGCCAATAATTAAAGTGCTCCCCCATGCGGAAATATGCCCAAGTGGCGCTAGTTTCACTGCAACTCCCGGAGAAAATATTTGTAAGCAACTTCTGGAACATAATATTGAAATTGAACATGCCTGTGATATGGCATGTGCATGTACTACATGCCATGTAATTGTTCGTTCGGGATTTAATTCCTTAAATGAAATGGATGAACTGGAAGAAGATTTGCTTGATCGGGCCTGGGGCCTGACTTCAGTTTCACGACTGTCCTGTCAGGCAATTGTAGCAAATGAAGATATTATAGTTGAGATTCCAAAATATACTATTAACCATGCAAAGGAAGGTTAGATAATATGTCAAATATACAAAGCAATTATCTAGTGCATGACGGTAATAATCCAAAGCCTGCACATGATGATCATAATCATAGCAATATGGACCATAGTGTTCATAAACATTCACATAATCATGGGGTTGGCGGTCATTCCCACGCGCATAATTTTAGAGATACAAATGGGCGGATGTTATTTTGGTGTTTATTAATTACGTTTGGTTTCTCTTTTGTTGAGGGTATTGGTGGATATATAACTAACTCGGTTACACTAAAAACAGATGCTGTACATATGTTAACTGATGCCGCCGGACTTTTGCTTGCCTATATTGCAAATATTATTAGTAAAAGACCAGCTACAATTAACCTCACTTTTGGTTTTGGCAAAGCTGAGGCCATAGGTGCATTAGTCAACTGCGTATTTACTATAGTTCTGACGCTTGGTTTATTAATAGAAGCTATTACCAGGTTTTTTAACCCGGTAGCAGTTGCAGGAGGCGGATTATTTATTATTGCCTGTTTAGGATTGCTGGTAAATGGCGGAGTCGCTTTAGTTTTATCTAAAGGCATGGAGTCTCTAAATACCAGGGCAGCCTTTATACATGCTTTAGGCGATATGCTTGGTTCAGGGGTAGCAATCATTGCAGGCGGTATAATTTATATGACTGGATTTTCTATGGCTGATCCAATACTTTCAGTATTCTTAATAATTTTTATGATTGTCTCCAATTATAAAATTATTAAAGCTTCCAGTATTGTCCTGATGGCAGGGGTGCCTGCCCATTTAAGTTATGAACAAGTCGGTCGTGATTTAGAAGCAATTCCAGGCATCATCAGTGTACATGATTTGCACATTTGGTATATGTCTGCCAATCAAAGTGCATTATCTGCACATATAGTTGCCAGGGATCCTATGTCGTGGCAGAAAACTTTAATATTATGTCAGGAAATGCTGGAAGAAAAACATCAAATTGAACATGTTACCTTACAGCATGAATTTGAAGATTTTAAACATAAGCATTGCGATCAATAAGATTATAAAATTGTGAAATCGCTACTTTTAGGCAATTCATCAATTAGCCTGATAAGATCATCTGGCGGCGGACAGATTTTTCTGGTTTGCGTATTTATCCATGCCCCATATACAATATGTTTTGCAGAAAGTTTATGCTTTGAGTTATAGATATTATGTAAAAATCTCCATCTAGAATAATCCTGTGTATGACCTAGCATAAATAATTCAACGCTTACTTGTTCTCCTAAAAATACTTCCCGGTAATATTCTGTTTCTTCTTTAAGGAGGACAGCTGAAAGATCCTTATTAAGCAAGTCATTCATTGCATAACCGATAGACTGCATCCACTGTGTTCTCGTATGTGTTGCAAATTGTGCGTAAGAAGTATGCGTTACATGAGAGTTAGCATCAATATCTGACCATCTGACTTCCATTTCTTTACGAAAAATATACATGGTTGTATCTCAAAAATTTAATTTTCATTGCAAGTTTTCATTTAATATAAGCATGACAATTTCAATAAAATATTGGCTTTATAATTACTAATATTACACATAAAATTAATACCAAAATTGGATATTCATTAAACAGGCGAAACCATTTATGGCTTTTTTGATTACAATCTTTAGCAAAATCATCCATTAATTTAAAACAATAGATATGATAAATTATTAATGTACCAACCAGGGCTACTTTAATATGCAGCCATAAACCTGAAAAACTAAAAAAGTGGGCCAGAATTTCGCCTAAAGCAACAGCTATGATGCCCGATGGCGTCATAATATACCAAAACAGTTTGTGCTCCATAATCTTGAACTGGCTGCGGCTAACCGGATTAGTAGTCATTGCATGATATACAAACAACCTGGGTAAATAAAATAAACCGGCAAACCAGCAAATAACAGCAATGAGGTGAAAAGCCTTTAAATACCCATACAAGTTAGGATATATTGCAATTATCTGACTTGTAACAGCTAGCATTTAGTTATCTTTAAAATGGGATATCATCTGATGTAAGACTGCCAGATGACGTCATAGGACTGTCGTTTACTTCAGGTAAATTGTAAACTGGTTCATTATTATTAGTGTGGTCAGTTTCTGAATCTTCACGCTTACCTAGAAACTCGATATTGTTTGCGTATATACGCAGTGTGCCTACTGGCTTATTCTCACGATTAAGATAGGCATTTACGCTTGGAAAACCTTCAACCAAAATTTTTGAGCCTTTCTTTATATAATTTCTGGCAAGGTCAGATAGTTTGCCATTACAGGTTACATCTACCCAATCAGTTTTTGGGTTTTGTTTAGTGCCAACTGAAACACCAACAGAAAATGATGCAAATTGGCCGCCCGTTTGATCTGCACGCATTTCAGGATCACGCCCTACATTTCCAGTAATAATAATTTTTTTCATTCATAAGTCCTTTACATTTAAAGTTATACTAAATTTACCGAATTTTACCATATTTTAATATATACTAAACGGTTAAAAAATTCTATTCCAGTTATGACAATAGGGCTTATGTTTATTGACAGTATAATAATCCTGATGATAATCTTCGGCTGGCCAAAATGGTACTGCAGATTTTAATGTGGTTGCAACCTGATAGCCCTTTTCAGTTAATAACTGGATCATCTTCTTGGCAGTTATTTGTTGTTCATCATTGAAATAAAAGATGGCACTTAAATACTGCTCTCCTATATCAGGTCCCTGGCCGTTAGTTTGTGTAAAATCATGTATTTCAAAAAAATTTCTTAATAAATCATCATACGTGATTTGCTTGGGGTCATAGATTATCCGGATAACTTCAAGATGACCAGTATCTCCATCACATATATCTTTATACGTTGGGTTTATTTTTGTTCCACCACTATACCCGACCTGGGTTTTTAATACACCAGGCAGTTTTTGCAAGTAATATTCTACACCCCAAAAACATCCGGCAGCAAGAATAGCTTCTTCACTGTCATTAACATCAGTATTACTCACAAAATCGAGGCTGGCCGAATTTACACAATGCCTGATATTAAGTGGGGTATAACCTTCACCTTTAAATACATGCCCTAAATGAGCATTGCATCGATTACATAAAATCTCTGTTCGACGTTCATCTTTATCTATTTCACATTTTACATTACCGCTAATTTCATTATCAAAGCTGGGCCAGCCGCAGCCAGAGTGAAATTTATTTTGTGATCTAAATAAAGCTAAACCGCAATTACGACATAAATATGTGCCTGTGTTTTCATAATCAGTATAAAGACCAGTTCCGGGATGCTCTGTGTCTTTATCACAAATAATTGCACTTTCATATGGCGTAAGGCTATTAGTTTTTAGCATGGTTTTTGATTTCCTTGATTGTTACAGCAAAAGCCAACTCCTTAGGCAAGATTTTTATTCCTAAATTGGCAGCTTGTTCTCGTATTTCATTACTATTATGGTGACTTGTAACTAGAATTGCATTTCTAACATTAGTTTTTTGAATTATCTCAAGACCGTTTAACTTTTGTTTAAGTAATTCATAATCTATTAATAAAAAAACCTTTTTCTTTTCTTCATCGGTTAATTGATTTAGAAAATCTATTGTTTCCCTACCTTGTTCAAAATGTTTTTTAGAAATATTTGGAACCGATAATTTAAACTTACATTCCCACGCTTCATGAACATATGGCTCATCGTCAACTATAATAACTAAAGTATCATGATCTAACTCAATTTTATCAGTAATCCATTTTGGCGTTTCAATTTTAGGAAAGGTCAGAATTATTTTAGTACCACGACCCAGCTCTGTATCTATATCAAAACTTCCTTGATTATTAACTAAAGTATCTCTAATTTGACTAAAACCAATCCCGTGTCCGTCAATTTTACCGGATGTAATTGTAATGTTACGCAAGATTTTATCTGTTATTTCTTTTGACATTCCTTTACCATTATCCTCGATAACAATTTGTACTTTATCATCTATGGTATCCAGATAAATACTTATGATCCCTTCTTTATCTTCAAGAGCATCAACTGAATTATTTATAATATTTGACATCATGCGTTTAAATGAATCAATCTTTGTTATTCCGTTAATAGTTATTCCATCTTCTGGCTTTTGTTTAAATTGACTTAAAAAATTCTGTGAAATATCAATGATACGAGTAGAAAACTTGTTTAGTGCGGTACGAGTGTTTTCGGGTAAGACATCACAACGAGGTAATATCATTTGCAAAGCAAAAATAGGCGAGGCAATATCGTGAGCTACCTGAGCGGCTATTTTTCTAAACTGAGCCTGTTGCATAGCAGTAGCTTGGTATCTTTCATTTTCAAGCCGCAGTTTTTCCGTTTCCAGTTTTGCTTTATTTTTTTCATTTTCAGCTTTTAATCTTTCAACTTCTTTACGGTCCGTTACATCCAGTGAGACCCCAATAAGACCGATAATATTGCCTTCACTATCCAATAATCGATTTTTAGATGTAAAAAATTCTATGGCTTTACCATGAACTGTGCCATATTCATAACCTTCAAAGTGTCCTTTTTCAAGAGTTAATCTATCTGCTTCTTGAAATCCTAAAAGCCTGTCTTTGGGCAGTAATTCATAATCAGTTTTGCCAATTACCTCTTTTTCATTATTAAGAAATATATTATCTGACACATATTTATTACATCCCAGGTAACGTCCTTCCAGATCTTTCCAATAAATACTAACATTGGCCAGATCAATAATTTGTTTCATCTTGGCTTCATCATTACGTTTTTCTAATTCTATTTGCTTTTTCATATCTGTAATATCAATAGACGTCCCAAAAATTATAACCTCACCATTATGGTCTATTAACTTTTTTTTAGTGGTTAAGAAAATCCTTCTTTCCCCATTAATTACACCGTATTCCTCACCCGTAAAATTACCATTTAATAATACTAACTTATCTACTTCTAAAACTATAGACATATCTGCATCAGGCAATATCAAGCAATCTGTTTTACCAATCACATCTTCACGCTTACTTGCTCTAAGGGCTTTTACTCCATATTCATTGCATCCTAAATAATAACCATTTTTATCTTTCCAGTAAATACTAACATTTATAAGATCTAGTATTTGATAAATATTTGGATCGTTAAGATCAAACAATTAAATTACTCCATTTAAAAAATTAATTTAGTTCACATTAAGCAAATATAATTGTCAAAAGTTTGTATTAGTAACTATAACAAAGCTATTGAACTAATTTATAATTAAATTTAAAATACGGTGATGAGGTATTTTACCCCTATTAAAATTGTAAGAACTAATTTGAAGTTATGGGATTAACTCCAATTTTGCAAAGCATATGTTAAAATCGTGTACTTAAATGTTCATTTCAGGTAAAAAAATAAATGCAAGAAAATTATAATCATAAAGAAATAGAAAAAAAACAGCAGGCTAAATGGCATAATTCAAAAACTTTTGTTGTTAATGAAAATAATCCAAAACCAAAATACTATTGTTTATCAATGTTACCATACCCTTCAGGTAAACTGCATATGGGGCACGTACGTAATTATACTATAGGTGATGTGATTGCCCGTTTTTATCATTTAAACGGTTATAATGTATTGCAACCATTTGGCTGGGATTCATTTGGCTTACCTGCAGAAAATGCGGCATTCGCAAGTAATGTTCCACCAGCAAAATGGACTTATCAGAATATTGATTATATGCGCTGGCAGTTGCAAAGTCTGGGCCTTGCAGTTGATTGGAGCCGTGAATTTGCTACTTGTTCTCCAACTTACTATAAACATCAGCAATGGTTATTTACCAAACTTTATGAAAAAGGTATTATTTATCGTAAAAATGGAATTGTAAATTGGGATCCGGTAGATCAGACAGTACTTGCTAATGAACAAGTTATTGATGGAAAAGGATGGCGTTCTGGTGCAGTAGTAATTAAAAAAGAAATACCTATGTATTACTTTAAAATTACTGATTATGCAGAAGAGCTTTTACAAGGTTTAGATTATTTAGACGGCTGGCCTGAGCAGGTTAAAACTATGCAGCGCAATTGGATAGGCAAATCTGTTGGTATGGAGATCCACTTTCCTTATACAGATAACTTAGGTAGCCTGATAGTATTTACTACGCGGGTTGATACTTTAATGGGGGTTACTTATGTAGCAATTGCCCCCGGACACGAGTTAGCAACTGCAGCATTAAAAATTAAACCTGAATTAGCCAGTTTTATTGAAGAGTACAAAAATGGTGGTACTTCTGAAGCACAATTAGCTACCCAGGAAAAAAAAGGCGTGTTTAGTGGATTATATGTTAAACACCCAGTAACTAATGAGTTAATCCCGGTTTGGATTGCTAACTATGTACTTATGAATTATGGCTCTGGTGCTGTTATGGCTGTACCTGCACATGATGAGCGTGATTTTGAATTTGCATCTTTAAATAATTTACCAATTAAGATAGTTATTAGGCCCAATAATGGTAAATTAGATTTACCTATGACTGCTGCCTATACAGAAAGAGGAATTTTATTTAATTCCAGGCAATTTGATGGAATGGATTTTGATAGGGCTTTTAATGCATTTGAAGAATTCCTGACCAAAAATAACCTGGGACGGGCTAAAACAAATTATCGCCTGCGTGATTGGGGAATTTCGCGACAGCGTTACTGGGGATGTCCAATCCCAATTATCCATTGTGAGAACTGTGGCGATGTATGTGTACCAGAAACACAGCTGCCTGTGATTTTACCTGAAAACCTGATTCCTGATGGCAGTGGCTCGCCACTTGCCAAACTGGCAGATTTTTATAATACTACATGTCCACAATGCGGAGCAGGAGCACGACGTGAAACTGATACCATGGATACTTTTGTCGATTCAAGCTGGTATTATGCACGTTATACTTGTGCAGACAATGATAAACAAATCTTGGATGATAGGGTTAATTATTGGGCACCTGTTAATCAGTATATTGGTGGTATTGAACATGCTATACTTCATTTATTATATGCGAGGTTTTTTCATAAATGTTTGCATAATTTGGGCTTGGTTAAATCAAGCGAACCATTTACTAATCTACTTACTCAAGGTATGGTTTTAGCTGATACATTTTATCGTGAAGATGCTCTAGGTAAAAAAACCTGGTTTAATCCAGCTGATGTTCATGTAGTTACTGATGAAAAAGGCCGGCAGATTTCTGCTGTCCTTAAGGCAGACGGTTTAAATGTACAAATTGGCGGACAGGAGAAGATGTCCAAATCAAAAAATAATGGCATTGATCCACAAATGATTATTGAACAGTATGGTGCTGACGCAGCCCGGTTATTTATGATGTTTACCGCACCGCCTGAATTATCTTTAGAATGGTCTGATAATGGTTTGGAAGGTGCTAATCGATTTATCAAACGTTTGTGGAAATTAGTTTATGAGCATAAACAGGCAGGAATTGTTAAGTGCTTTACTTCTGGTGAATTAACGATAGAGCAAAAGAAATTAAGAACATTGTTACATCAAACTATCCAAAAAATCACACATGATATTGCCGTTCGCCGCCAATTTAATACTGCTATTGCCAGTATAATGGAACTTCTTAACTCCTACAGTAAAATGTCATTTATTTCAGAAACAGAGAAAGCTTTATCACAGGAAGTATTAGAGGCAGTAGTCATTATGTTATCACCTATAATACCGCATATTTGTGAAGAGCTATATGAAGAATTAGCGCCAGGTGAAAAACTGCTTGACAGGCAATGGGTGGTAGCTGATATAGCGGCTTTAGATGTAGATGAGGTTGAAGTTATCATTCAGGTAAATGGTAAATTACGTGGCAAAATTACTGTGGCTAAGTCATTATCTAGAGAACAAGTAGAAGATATGGCTAAACAAAATTCAAATGTTGCCAAATTTATTGAAAACCAGATAATTAAAAAGATAATTTTTGTGCCAGGCAAGCTGGTTAATATAGTAGTGTAAGATTTTATTTAAGGAATATTAAAATGGGAATAAAACATATTGTAGTGTTTAAATACAAACCATCTGTTACCACTGGGCAGAAAAATGAAGTAATGAATAAGTTTTTAGCTCTTAAGCATGAGTGTAAAAAAGATGGCAAAAATTATATTGTTTCTCTGGAAGGTGGAGATTGTACTGGGAGTTTGGAGAAGTTGACAAGGGGATTTGAACATTCCTTTATTGTTACTTTCAAGAGCCAGGAAGATTTTAATTATTATCTGGGAGAACCATTTGCATCTCCATTTGATACAGTTCATGATGATTTTAAAAAATTTGTCGGGCAATTCTTATCCATTGATGAGAATGGGCAGACAACTGGAGCGATGGTGTTTGACTTTAAATAACTCTATAGGCGGTTTAGCCTACGATATTGATATATTTATTTAACTTACATTTACATTATCATGTTAAACATCTGCTTATGCAATAAATTAAGAGTCAATTTTATAATTAAAGTTAATTGCTTTAGCAAACTTATTTGATTATTCTATACTTATACAATTTTTTACCGTTATAATTTCAGCTTTTCTTTTTGCTTAACCCGATAATGCCATTTATAATATTTAATTTCAGGCTAATTTTTTAAATTTTATTAATGAAACTTTTTTTCATCATGCTTTTTTTGAATGAATGCTTCACAATCTTTGTATTCATCTTTAGAGACCGTAAATTGCCTACATTTTGCAGAGTCTGAATGACCAGCAGAAGAGGTTATATCCCAATGATCATCGGAAGAACTGCGGTTAAGTGCCCAATAATTCTTCTCACGTGGACCTCCCACGCTTGCATATTGTAACATGCCATCATCTTCGAATTTAAAAGTTTCAGTATTTCCTCTTGTAGTATAAAGCATCTTAGAGTTTTGGGGACTTTCAACGCACCAATATACTAATTGATTTGGAACTCCATCACATTCACCACATAAAAGTTTAGCATGAGATGCTCCCACACA
>JAJFBO010000138.1 GCA_020697025.1 Burkholderiales bacterium | reverse complement strand
CAATATACCTTGGCACGTGGCTCAGTTTATGCGAATGTAGCAAATGAAAGTGCTACGGTAGCGGCACTTTATTTTGCAGAAAATTTACAAAAACAGATGTGGGATATAGCAGTTGCTAACTGTAACAAAGAAGGTGCCTTAAAGGGGTGCTCCCAACTTGTAATTCCTGCATTAAATGATATGTTTGATATTACCACTACACGTGAAGTGGCGCGTGAATCGCATCCACCGCTTACAATTTATGTGTTATTAATTTTACTTAGTCTTTTTAGTGCCGTGTTAGTGGGATACGACTTACCGCGCAGCACAAAAAGAAATATGCTTTATATGATTAGTTATGCACTAATCATATCATTGATCTTATATTTAGTTGTTGAAATAGAGATGCCCAGAGATGGTCTAATTACAATCAATGAGGCCGACCATATAATTCTTGACCTTGCAGATAAAATGTAATTTAATTTGTCCGCGAACTATAATTTTAAACGAATAAAATCTTTCACCATTGTATAACAAAACCTCAAAAGCTTAGTTACGAAATTCATAGAAAATCTGGTTTTTGCCAAAAAGTAACTTTAATATATTGTGCTATTTAATACAAAATATTGCGGCTTATATACTGGAAACTCTATATATAACTATTAATTAAATAAAGCCTGCTATTTTAGTAGTTTAATTTATTTATAAAATATGGTTAAATAACTATCTCAGCTAAATATAATTTGTAATTGTGGTCGTGAGGGCTTTATTAATTTTAATAATATATTCTATGAGTATTTTATCAAATTACATTAGTCATTAGTGCCAAAAGTCTTCACGGACACAATTATTAAATTATTTCCTACCTTATTATACTCCTAAGTCTCTAAAAATATATATTAACTCATTAAGCGATTCTATACATAGTAATTAAACTTTAGAAATCCCAAATAATATTATATAATTTTCCCCCTACAAAATAAACCACTAAAAATTGCTTCAACAAAAAATCATAGAAATATGAGAAAATATATACTTATAATACTTAGTACAAGATAAAAATAGATGCTAGATCAACAAAAACTTCATGAACTAACCAGTAAATTAATTAATTTTAAATCTATAAGCCCCAATCAGGATGGCTGTATTGATTATCTACAACAGGTTTTAACTGATAGCGGTTTTACAATTAGCCGGGTAGATAGAAACAATACCTCAAATTTGATTGCCAAAATTGGTAATACAGGACCATTATTTGCTTATGCCGGGCATATTGATGTAGTACCAACTGGAGATATAAGCCAGTGGAATTTTGACCCATTTACTTTAAGTGAACAAGATAATAAACTTTTTGGTCGCGGTATTGCCGATATGAAAGGTAGTGTTGCGGCTTTTATTATAGCTGTAACAAAGTTTATAAAGCAGGATTTTTTTAATCCAGATAACGGACAAATTGCTATACTGATTACTTCCGATGAAGAAGCTAGTGCAACAGATGGAACTCCAGTGATTGTTGAATATCTAAAGAGTCAAAATATAATAATTGATTATTGTTTAATTGGTGAACCATCATCAGCAAATTTACTTGGAGACTCAATAAAAGTAGGACGGCGCGGTTCACTAACCGGATTTATCGAAGTACAAGGTAAACAAGGGCACATTGCATATCCTGAATTATGTATTAACCCAATACATACTTTTGCGCCTGCACTAAATGAATTAATATTAACTAAGTGGGACAATGGAAACAATATATTTCCCCCAACCTCTTTACAAATTGCAAATATCAATGCCGGACTGGGTGTGACTAATGTTATTGCAAATACTTTGACTTCCAGCTTTAACTTTAGGTATAATAACCTGTATAATGCGAATGATTTAAAGCAAAAAGTTGTTGCTATATTAAATAAGCATGATATTAAATATACAATTAAATGGGTAAATTCGGCAAAGCCATTTTATACCGACCCGGGAAAATTACTAAAAGTAGTAACTAAAAGCATAAAACAGCAGCTCGGATTAACTCCACAGCAAAAAACCGATGGTGGTACGTCAGATGGCAGGTTTTTGATTGAGATTTGTAATGAAATTATTGAGTTTGGCCTAAGCAATAAATATATTCATCAGATAAATGAGCATATAAACACTAAAGATTTATACGATTTGGCTAAAACATATTACTTAATTTTAAATAAGATATTTAATGACTAAAAAAACTATAGCAGCACAAAAATATAATGTAGACAATAGCCAAATTAGCGCTGATGCATTATATATAATTGAAAAATTACAGGAAAATGGATACGAAGCTTATATTGTTGGCGGCGGAATTCGCGATTTATTACTGGGTAAAGAACCAAAAGACTTTGATATTGTTACTAATGCTACACCCGAAATGGTACGCAAAGTATTTAGGCGTAATTCAATTATTATCGGTCGTAGATTTAAAATTGTCCATGTATTTTTTGATAATGTAAATCCTAATAAATTAGTAAACAACCGTCCTATTTTAGAGCGACATATTATTGAGGTTTCTACATACCGCAGTAATAAAGTGCATAAACATACCTTAAGCGAACATGGGCGGATTATGGTTGATAATAATTACGGTACACAAAAAGAAGATGTGATACGCCGGGATTTTACAATTAATGCGCTTTATTATGATCCAGTGGCTGAAAAAATTATTGACTACCAAAATGGACTAAAAGATATTGAAAATAAATGTATAAAAGTAATAGGTAAAGCCCGAACCAGGTATATTGAAGATCCTGTACGTATGCTTAGAGCAATCAGGCTATCTATAAAATTAGGGCTAAGCATAGATAAAGACTCTTTAAAACCTATTGAAGAACTTAAACACTTATTGCTTAATGAAAGTCGTGGCAGAATGTATGAGGAGATGCTCAAAATCCTCTTATCCGGCTATTCTGTAGAGTGTATAAATGCCTTAATAAAACTAGACTTGCCAGCCAATACTTTTAGTCTTTTAGATAGAGTATTTTTCAAACCTAAACCCGATCAGTTAGCACTTAATATTTTAGCTAAAACTGACTTACGTCTTAAAGAAAATCCTGATGTGTCCTTGGTGTTTATATTATCTGGACTTTTATGGACTAATATTTACACTGATTATCAGGAACTTTTAACTAAGGGAGATTCGGCACGGCAGTCTTTTTATGATAGCATTTCTATGCAAAAAGACTTTGCATATTATGCAGGTATTGCAAAAAATATGTTTAACAATATTAGTGATGTTTGGTTACTCCAACTTGAACTTGAGTTTCCTAACATAAAACGAGTTGATAAAATTTTAGGTAGTCCGAGATTCCGTCAAGCCTGGCATTTATATACCAGTCGCCATGAAGTTAATCAGGTAGATCCAATAATATATAATTGGTGGAATTCTTATATAGAAGCAGAAAATGAAGAAAAAATTAAATTGTTAGAAGAACTGGCAGATATAACACTAATTGGTAAAATCACCACTAAAAAAAAGCGTAAAAGAAGCTATACAAATCGGTAATTACAATTAATAGGACAAATATTTATGAAATTAGCTCATCGTGTATCATTAATCAAAGAGTCACCTACTATGGCTATAATGGCCCTTGCTGGCAAAATGAAAAAAGAAGGCAAAGATGTTGTTATTCTTGCTGCCGGGGAACCAGATTTTGATACGCCTGAGCATATTAAGCAAGCTGCAATACAGGCCATTAAGGATGGAAAAACTAAATATACGCCAGTTGGGGGTACTTTAGAACTAAAACAGGCAGTTATTAATAAATTTGCCAAAGAGAATGGTTTAAATTATAACGCAAATCAAGTTTCAGTATCTGCCGGCGGTAAACATTGTATTTTTAATGCATTACAAGCTATTTTAAGTTCTGGTGACGAAGTTATAATTCCCGCCCCGTTTTGGGTATCCTATCCGGATATGGTACTTTTATGTGAAGGTACTCCAGTAATTGTAACTTGCACAATACAAGATAAGTATAAACTAACGCCAGAAAAATTAGCTGCAGCAATTACACCCAAAACTAAAGCATTATTCTTAAATAGTCCAAGCAATCCAACCGGAATGGTATACTCAGATAGTGAATTATTAGCTTTAGCCAAAGTGTTAAAAAACTATCCGGATATAATTGTGATTACAGATGATATTTATGAGCATATTTTATTTGATGGTTTACAATTTAAAAATATTGTTAATGTTGCGCCAGAAATGCAGGCTCGAACTATTATTATTAATGGAGTATCCAAAGCGTATGCTATGACTGGCTGGCGTATTGGATTTTCCGCATGTTCAGATGTAAATATAATTCACAATCAACATCTAATGCCTGCTCTATTGCCCAGGAAGCTGCTGCTGCCGCACTAAATGGTGGACATGAATGTCTGCAAATAATGAAAGATGCCTTTTTACAACGCCGTGATTATGTAGTAGGTCGAATTAACAAAATTAAAGGTTTACGCTGTTTAAAAGCAGAAGGCGCATTTTATGCATTTTTTGAATGCACTGATGCAATTAATTATTTACATAATAAAGGTAAAATTAATGAAAAAACCGATTTTGCTTTTGCAAACTATCTACTTGAAAATTTTCTTCTGGCTGGAGTACCAGGTAGCGCATTTGGTTTAGACAATCATATACGAATTTCCTTCGCAACTAGTATGGAAGAGCTTACTAAAGGACTAGACCGTTTAGAAATGTCACTAATTTAAAATATAGTCTCCAAATAAATTTTGGGGCCCTAATTTTATTAGTTTTTTAGGTAATTACTCCTGGATTAAAGGTTTAAATACCAAGAATTAATAAAATTACAGCCGTTTTTATAAAAACATTAAAATTACATTGTAAAACAATGGGTTACCCATATGGTGTTTGACAATTTATAAAATAAGTTGTATAATTGGTACTTGTGATTAAACAATTATTTTATTGGAGACTATAATGATTCATTTATACTCAGACTCACGCTGCATTTTTTCGCATAGAGCGCGGATAATTCTAAATTTTAAGGATATGGATTTTAAAATTATTGATGTAAATATTAATATGCGACAGGATTTAATGGTGTTAAACCCTTATAATGAAACACCAGTATTGCTTGATGATATTGATAAAAATAACAAAAAGAAGGATTTAGTTTTACTAGATACTAATATTATCTGTGAATATATTGACGAACGTTTCCCACATCCACAGTTAATGCCTATTGAACCTGCAGAAAAAGCAAGATTACGCATGCTTATGTCTCATTTTGAAACAGAGTTATTCGTTCATGTACGCCAGCTAGAAGGGATGCTTGGTTCGAGTAAAAACAAAAAAGAACAAGACAAGCTAAAAAAATCTATTACTAGTGTTTTAGATAATATATCTCAAGTTTTTGTTAATGACAAAAAAGCTGAATATATTTTTGGTAATACTTTTACAATTCTAGATGCTGCTGTTTTACCTCTGTTATGGCGTTTAGATCATTACGAAATTACTCCTAAATCCAGCTGGAGTGGTATGTTAAAATATGCTAATAGACTTTTTGCTACTGATCAATTTATGTCATCCCTTACTCCTGCTGAAAAAGGCATGCGCGGTGATTTTGTAACTGTTAATAATACAGCTAATAAAGGCTCACATCATTGATGACAAGCCAAAAACCTTATTTGATTAGCGCTATATATGAATGGTGTGAGGATAATGGCTTCACGCCATATCTGAGTGTTATGGTTGATAAAAATACTATGGTTCCAATGCAATATGTGGAGAACAACCAAATTGTTTTAGATCTTAGCGATACAGCTGCCAAAAATTTGATTATTGATAAGCAATGGATTACTTTTAAGGCAAGCTTTGGTGGCACCCCTAATGATATTGCGGTGCCTACGTGTAATGTAACTGCAATATTCGCCAGAGAAAATGGCCAGGGAATGCAATTTCAGGTTGAGCCTTTCATTGATGATACTCCGCGTAAATCAGGCGGCCTAAGGCTAGTAAAATAAATGCTTGTACTAGATTTAACTGGTTTAAACTGCCCATTACCAGTCTTAAAAACCAAAAAGTTTTTAAGCACCCTGGATTCTGGCACTGAAGTGCAAATTACTACCTCAGACCCGGCATCTTTCTATGATTTACAGGAATTTTGTCAAAAAACCGGACATAACCTGCTTTACCAACAAGTAAGTAATGATATAATAACTACCAAAATAAAACGTAAATAAAAGGAAATTTTATGACTGATGGTAGTTTACAGCCTATAGATGAAAATCATATAATTACTGAACGCCGCGAAAAGTTAAAGGCTATTCGTAAACAAATAAATCCTTACCCCAACAATTTTACCCCACAAAATACTGCAGATAAAATTCATTCCACATATGACCATTTAACTCATGAAGAATTACAAGAACAAATAATAATCGTATCAGCTGCCGGGCGCATGATGCTAAAACGTATTATGGGAAAAGCTTCATTTGCAACATTGCAAGATGGGCAATCTAAAATACAAATTTATGTTAGCCGTGAGAAAATTGGTGAAGAAATATATAATTCATTTAAACACTATGATATTGGTGATATATTAGGAGTTAATGGGAAATTATTTAAAACCAAAACTGGTGAATTGACAATTGATGTTAATTCTATAGAATTAGTTAGTAAATGCTTACGTCCATTGCCAGAGAAATTTCATGGACTTACAGATTTGGAACAGCGATACCGTATGCGTTATCTTGATTTGATTATGAACCATGAATCAAGACAAGTATTTGTTACCCGCTCCAAAATTGTGCAATCAATACGCATCCAGATGGTTAATGAAGAATATCTCGAAGTCGAGACTCCTATGATGCATACGATACCAGGAGGAGCAACAGCAAAGCCATTTAATACACATCATAACGCACTTGATATGCCTCTTTTTTTACGGGTTGCCCCTGAGCTATATCTAAAACGTTTAATTGTTGGCGGGTTACCACGTGTATTTGAGATCAATCGTAATTTTAGGAATGAAGGCCTGTCAACCAGACATAATCCAGAATTTACGATGATAGAATTTTATGAAAGTTATGCTAACTACATACGTATGATGGAATTGACAGAAAATTTACTCCGTCAGTGCGCGCTTGATGCGTTAGGTAAATTACAGTTTGAATATCAAGGTAAACTGGTAGATTTTGAAAATCCGTTTGACCGTTTATCCCTGGTTGATTCAATTATTAAATATAACCCGGAATATAATGCCAGGGATTTGAATAATATAGATTTTATTAAACAAGAATTTAAGAAATTATCTAAAGAAGCTCCCAAATCTGATGCTCTAGGCGTACTACAATTAGCCCTATTTGAGGAGACTACCGAAGCTAAATTATGGCAACCAACTTTTATTCTTGATTACCCAATTGAAGTTTCTCCGCTGGCACGATCGTCAG
>JAJFBO010000137.1 GCA_020697025.1 Burkholderiales bacterium | reverse complement strand
ATTGTGTGCTAATTCAAATATCTATTTAGCAAAATGAGATATATGAGAATACATAGCAGCGAAAGTACTGTGAAACCATCTAGCACAAAATGAAAATTTACAGAATTTGTACATTTACTAAATATTTACATTTATATTACTACGGATATTCCGGATAGTAATTATTTCTGTTTTATAATATAATGTCACCAAAGTTGTTTTTCCTGATTGAATATTCAAGAGAAATATACTCTTAATAAAAGAAATAAAAACAATTTATTTCTTTATTTAAGAGCGGTATAAAAAATTTCTATTTTTTATTATTATCCATTTTGATACAAAAGAAGTGGAAAATAATGACAATTAGTGAATTTATTTTATTGCTCAATAAATTTAATTTTTTTATTGAAATAGATAAAAAGTTTTTAAAAACAAACCATATGAAATTTATTTTCACTGTTATGGTTTAATTTTTATGAGGAAAATATTATAAAAACTAAGTTATTGATAATCTTAATATGGTTTGGAGCTATATTAAATACTGCTAATGCAGCAGTTGGAACAGATTTGACAAATATTCCGGTAAATCTTTTATCGGAAATACAGAAAGTCTGCAGGAATTCATATCCCACTACACAAAATGGAGACATTGATTGGAACCAAGTCATTTCGGGGTTAACTACTGATCGTTTTGATATAGAATGTGATGAGGGAACTAATTCCACAATCAAGGTAAAAAGTAGATTTTATTACACTGAAGATTACAGCGCTGGACTTCGTAATATTTTAGGAGTCCTGGTACCAGCTTCGAAATCTGATTCCATGATTTTTAGTGGTGAGGTGAGGTTACCATTAAACATAGTCACGAATTATGGAATTGGAGGTATAGTAGGAAATGGTTTCCCTGAATTTATGACGGATTCGTCAAGTTGGAAAGCAAAGACCAGATCATCTGTTACATTTTCTTCTAACGGAACATTAACTACAAATTCTCTAATTGGTAACGAAGAAAATAAAGTTGTATCTAAATCTAATAATCGTGAGCTTTTTGTGATTGAGACGTCATCGACCTATCAAGCTGATATTTTTTCGGAGGAATTTTTGGTAAAACCGTCCAAGACAATTTTTAATAGTATAGTATCTGAATATTTAGTTCCAAATTCTTCAAATAATTATACTTTTGATGTAAGAAATGTATGTAAAGGCGAATGTACACGATCCATAAATAAATTTGTATATGTTCGTATTAAAGGACAGGGATCATTAAACTATGTTTTTGGACTATCTTTTATTAATAATATTGCAGGAAATGATACAGGAGTAATATCGGAAAAATCCAAACAAACCGTGAGTTTTGTTTGCCTTGCAAAAAGTCAGTGTAGTATAGTTCATGGAAACAACCTTAAATGGGCCGACGGTACTATTCTCAGGTTTGATTTAAAAAATTATGATACACTACTTTCAATGACTTTAAACGAAATAAAAGTTTATTAGAATTGAATTTCACCAAAGTAAGTAGTATAGTGAGAAATTTCTATACTACTGCTTATCTAAAAAACAGGCAGTCTGATACATATAAAACCGGACAAAAATTGGCGGGGAATGTTATTTAATGTAATAATATTTGTCTTTGTAATTTATAAGTAAGATTCATTTATTGATTGACCCATTACTTCTGTACATAAAAACCTTACTATTAAGTACATTATTCTTAATAGCTGAGCTTTCTAATTCGTGTTCTTGTTTTTAAAGGCTTTTAATAATATATAATTTTAACATGGTAAATAGTTAATTTAACCTATTGTTTGTCCGCCATGAAATCTGATAAAGCGATCAAATGCTCTATAACCGGTAAGATTATTTTTAAATACACCACTACATTCTAGCACCTGGGCAAATTTTCTACCCACCTCTTTATCAAGTAACTCTCTAATAGTTGTTTTACTAAAATTACTATGAGTTTTAGTCAGGCCTATTAACCATTCCTTATGCTGCCACAATTGATGATCTATATTTATTGCATTAATTTTTGCTATGTCATTAGTTAATAAAATTTGTTCCACAATCTTTAATTCATTATCCAGTCTGCCAGGCAAAATGGCTAATCCCATCGCTTCAATCAGACCAATATTCTCTTTTTTAATATGATGCAAGTGTTGATGCGGATGAAAAATTCCGTCTGGGTGTTCATTAGATTTACGATTGTTGCGTAAAATTAAATATACTTGGTAAGTGTTAGCGTCTAGTTTGCGGATAATTGGATTGAGGGCATTGTGCCGTTCAGTAGTATAATTTAAAATACCGACTGTCTCATCAGAATAATTAAGCCAGTACTGTAAAATTTTATTACTTAAATTAATTAAATCTGGCCGGGGCCCGGTTAAGCTAATTACACTCAGAGCCCATTCAAGAATATGACCGCTAACTTTTGGGTAGTCCGGCCAAGTTATAATCCGGCGAATTTTGGCATTTTCCATGGGAAAGCGGTAATTGCCGGCCTGAAAATGGTCATGGTTTAAAATTGACCCGCCAACAATTGGAATATCTGTGTTAGCGCCAATTATATATTCGGGTATAAAATCAACAAAATCAAATAAGGCTTTAAAAGTTGATAAATTAATTTGCATATCGCGATGTACACTATTAATGATAATTGAATGCTCGGGGTAGTATACATAAGGCGAAAACTGAAAATACCAGGTTTCATCATTTAAGCATAGGGGAATAAGACGATGGGTAAAACGTGAGGGTCGTGTATGGTCACCCGCAAAACCTTCATTTTCTGTGCATAACAAACATTTAGGGTAATCGGTAGCTATTTGCAATTTGGCTTGTGCAATTTGCTTGGGGTCTTTTTCCGGTTTGGATAAATTAATAGTAATTACTAAATCACCATAATTAGTTTTGACTACCCAGGTATGATTTTTATTTACATCGGCTAATTTTATATAATTACTAGCTACGCTTAATTGATAGAAATATTGTATTGCCTGGGTAATGCCATAATTTATATATTTATGTGTAAAAGTAGACCTAACAAAACTTGGTCTGGGAGTAACTACATCCATTAAATTACATTTTATAATATCTAATGTATTTCCCAATTTTAATTCACTATTATCTAGGCAGTATTTGGCAATATTATCTAAAACTTGATCCGGGTACTGGGCAATTTCATCTTTTAAGCTGGATTCTTTATCTGCAGCTAAATTACTACTGTGCTGTATGCCTAATAAATAAAAATAACGATTACGAATATAAGTTACATCACTTTCTTCAATTAACTGCTTATGAATGGCATATTTAATTAAGCGTTCAATTTCATACTTAATATCCATCATCTAACCCCGAATTGCCATATAGTAGTTGATGAATATGGATTTTGCGGTGAATAAATCGGAGGTTGGCAATTAGGCAGATTAATTGCATTAGGAATATTTTGGGTTTCCAGGCAAATACCTAAATGATTAATACATTTTTTGCCATTATTAACTAAATTAGTATTTGCAAGAAAATTTCCTGTATAAAAGACCACTGCTTTTTCTGTAGTAGTGATATTTAGTTCCCGTCTCGTTTTTGCATCATATAACACAATATCCGGACTTGATGTATGCGCTAAAATAAACGGATGATCAAACCCGTGCGTCATATTTAGTTCTTTTACATGTATATCTGACTCGATTAATTTAGGTTTCCTAAAATCAAAAGCTGTATTTTCAACTGCTAAAATATTTCCTGTGGGTAAAAAATCCTGACCTACTTCACAGTATTCATTAGCGGCAATTTGTAATGTTTGTTTTATACCTGTATTATATAAACCAGATAAATTAAAATAGCTATGATTTGTTAAATTAATAATAGTTGCAGCATCTGGATAGGCTTTATAATTTATATAAAATGTAGCAGGTTCGTGTAGTCTATAATAGATTTCAAAACGTACATTTGCCGGAAAACCTTCTTCAGAAATAGGGCTAAAATAAGTTAATTTTAAACCATCATCTAATTGCCGGGTTTGCCAAATTCGCTTATCAAGCCCAATATTACCACCATGTAAGTTATGTTCGCCATTATTTTTAGTCAAATTATAAATAGTATTATTTAATTTAAATCGGGCCATTCCAATTCGGCCACTATGGCGTCCAATAATTGCGCCTAAATAGCCAGGGTTAGCTATATAGCTATCCAGATTATCATAGGTCAATACCACATTATCAAAGTTATTAGCATAATCTGGCACCCAAATTCCGGTAATAATACCACCATAATTTAGAATATCCACAAAAGCCCCAGAATTGGCTTTTAACTGATATTTAATAATTTCCTGATTATTAATTCTACCAATTACGTTTGTAGTGATTTTCATTAGCTAAT
>JAJFBO010000136.1 GCA_020697025.1 Burkholderiales bacterium | reverse complement strand
ATCCTGGAGTCCCGGATCAACCTTTTTATCATTTTGAATAAAATATATGTTTAACAAATTATTTAATCCAGCAATGAAATTATTTAAGCATAGCTTAAGTGGACGAAGTTATGCTGGACGCAATCTGGGTCTATCAGATTTACTCATGTATGCTACGCTGATAGATGAAGGCGTAATCTTACAAACGGATGGTTCTTATTTAAGCGCCTTTTGGTATCGGGGGAGTGATCTTGAAACATCTACTGATAGTGAATTAAATATATTGTCTGCACATTTAAAAGATGCATTTAATTTGCTTGGTTCTGGCTGGTTATTTCATATAGATACAATTCGTTATCCTGCAGGCGATTATACCAAAGAGGATGATTGTTTTTACGGAAATGAACTGTCAAAAAAAATTGATGAGGAAAGACGTGATTTATACCAAAGCCTGGATAAACATTATGAAAATGCCTATGCAATTAGTTTTACCTACAGGCCAAAAGTGGATTTTGGTAATAAGTTTGGATTATTTTTTCGAAATAAAGAAAAAAACCATAGTTTTGATTATAAACATTATCTGGTGCAATTTAAAGCAAAAGTTAGTGAAATCATGGGTTTATTAAGCTGTCAGTTAAATTTAGCTATGATGGATAACCAGGGATTATTATCTTACATTAGCTGGTGTCTGACTGGTGAAAAGGTAAAACTGCAATTACCACTTAAAAATGGTGTCTTTTTAAAACACTATCTGGCTAGTTGTGATCTAGTTGGTGGTGAAAGTCCAAAATTAGGTGATAAATATATGCGCGTAGTAACTATTATGGGATTTCCAAGCGAAAGCTATCCAGCGATATTAGACAAATTAAATTATATAGATTTTGCTTATCGTTTTAATAGCAGATTTATCCTAATTAGCCAATATGAAGGGAATAAATTAATCGACAGGCTTTCCGGCCTTTGGTATCAAAAACGTATTAGTGCAATGGATACGGTTAAATTATCTCTGGCTATCAATTCAAATGTCAAAATAAACCAAAATTCACAAGCGCAATATCAAGATGCAGAAACAGCAAAAGCCATAAATGATTCGGGCAATGCCAAATTTGGTTTTTATACCGCATGCGTGGTAATAACACATAAAGATTTGCAAATTGTCGAACAGCAAGCGGCACAAATTCGTAGTATTTTTCAAGGTCTGGGTTTTGCAAGCCAGATAGAACGCCACCATGGGGTGGAGGCCTTCCTGGGAACGCTACCTGGTTATTCATATGCTAATGTACGTAAGTGGTTAATTCACACACAAAATGTAGCAGATATTATACCAAATACTTCAATTTGGTCAGGACTTGATTATAACCCCTGCAGTTTTTATGTAGATAACAACCCACCTTTATTTTATGCCAGGACAACAGGGTATACACCACTTCGACTTTCTTTACATGTAGCAGATAGCGGCCATACGCTAATCTTAGGTCCTACTGGTTCGGGTAAGTCAACCTTACTCAATTTTATTATTGCACAACATTTTCGGTATAAAAATGCACGGGTTTTTGTATTTGATAAAAATCGAAGTTCATTACCGCTATGCTATGGGTGTAATGGCTCATTTTATGATATTGGCAATGAGACTAACCAATTATTTTTTCAGCCATTAGCTGTTCTTGAGTCAGATCTGGATTTTGATTTTGCTGCATCCTGGCTTGAGGATTTATGTATTTTAAATGGAATGGAAAAAATATTTGATGATACTCATCGTCAGGCAATTAGAAAGGCTTTGCATTTAATGCAGCAAGATACTCCTAAAGAGCGAAGGACATTGTCTTATTTTCGTCATTTAGTGCAAGATTATGACCAGGCCATATCAAATGTACTAGATAGTTTCTGTCAGGAAAAAAAATTAGCCATGGATATAAAAATAAATCCCGGCTTTATTGCCCATATCTTTGATAGCAATTATGATAGTTTTACAATGGAGAGTTTTAGTATGGAGCAATCTGCCTCCCAGGAGTCGCACTTGAAATACTCTAGAACAGAGACATCAAAATTTACTGTTTTTGAAATGAGTAATTTAATGCAGCAAGGAGATAGGGTTATTATCCCAGCATTAAAGTTTTTAATTCATACTGTGAGCAAACAGTTTCATACTGGAGAACCAACCCTTGTGATTTTTGATGAGAGTTTTTTATTTTTCAAGCATTTCTTGTTTCGTGAAAAAATTATTGAGTGGATAAAAACTGTACGTAAGTTTAATGTGGCAATAATTTTCGCAACGCAGGAAATTGCAGATTTATTTAGTTATAAGGATTTGCTAAGTACATTAAAGACGAATTGTTCGACAAAGATTTTTCTACCAAATTCATTAGCCTTAACAGAGGATGTATTTGCCCAATATAAAAGTATGGGCTTAAATGAAAAACAAATTAATTTGATTGCGCATAGTTATAAGGGTGAATATTTTTATGTGAGTAGCCTAGGCCGACGCAAATTTAGTTTAGATTTAAATAGAACTCCGCTAACTTTTAATTTTACTGCCCGCACAAGTGCAAGCGATATTAATTTAGCAATTCGCTTGAGGCAGGAAGATAGAGAAAATTTTATAACAAATTGGATGAATATACACAATGAAAAAAAATCCGAAAATAAGTAGTGGCAATGTATATTTAAAACACATTGAACAAAACGGCTGGAATGATATGCATATGTATCACATTGAGAATCAGGCAGTATGGCGGAACCTGGCGATACTTACAATTTTTGCTTTGGTAATTGTATCAGTGTGGGCAATGTATATTGTTAATGGGGACAAACATAGAGCCGTTATTTTTGAAAAAGATAGCCAGGGAAATTTAATAACATTGGGTTTAGCTACTGAGACTTTGAGGGTAGATAATAAAGTAGTGGCTCATCAGCTTATTAACTTTATTACAAGCTTACGCGAAGTGCCACAGGATATAAATGTCAAACGAAGAAATATTGATTTAGTGCACAAGATGATAGAAGCTAGTTTAAGAAAACAAATTGATCAAATGATAATTGATCAATATTCTAAAAATAAAATAATTATGATAATAGTTAAAAGTATCAGACCAATGCAAGGTGGTAATTCCTGGCAAATAGTCTGGGAAGAGAAATATTTGGATAATAATAGTAATAATCTTGAAAATACCTTAAGTTTTAGCAGCGTTGTAACTTTCAAACGACTAAATACTGATAGCCTGGATATACAATTAATTAATCCTATTGGACTATTTATTACATATATTAATCCTACTCAAGATGTTGGAGGATAATGGTAATGACGGAGTTATCAGTAGATGTCAGAACAAACGGGATCGTCAAGAATAAAATTTTAGTGGTCGTTGCAATCCTGGGAGCTATTTTAATTAGTATGCTGATGTTTGGTGTTTTAGTTACAGATGAAAATAAAAAAATTAGCGCTGATGAGAGTATTATGGCATATCGAGAAAATGATATAAAGGATACGGATCAATTATTACAAGATATATCAGCTAAAAAGCTAGCTGCCTCTACGACAGTAAAATCATCCATACCGCTGCAAAGTAGTACTTCATTATCACAGTTAGTGCCCCCAATTAAAACCACAAATACTGAATCAGATAAAGAGGTTAGTCTGGATAGCCAGGTGGTGGCAGAATATAAAAAAAAGCAGTTAATGCGGCAGTATGCAAGTCTAAGCGCAAAAAGTTTGATATTTAGCAGCGCATCAGTTACTGCAAATAACCTGCCTAATAATCCTGAATCAATATCCCGAGGAAAAGCAAATATTAATACACAAGTTATGCCGGAGAGCACAGCAACTGAAATTAATTATCTTAAATCTGAAGTAATAGATTTAAAAAGCCCATATCAAATAATGGCAGGCAGTATTATCCCGGCTATAATGATAAACGGTTTAAACTCAGATTTGTCTGGACAGGTTATAGCACAAGTAAGAGAAAATGTTTATGATAGTAGTAGTGGTAAATATTTACTTATTCCACAAGGGGCAAAATTAGTTGGCTTATATGATAATAATATTGCCTATGGGCAAGAACGTATATTAGTTGCATGGAATAGGTTGATCTATGCAAATGGGCGTTCAATTAATTTAAAAGCAATGCCTGGAAGTGATTTAGAAGGTTATACAGGTTTTTATGACAAAGTGGATAATAAATACTGGAAGATTTTTGGCAGTAGTTTTATTATGGGAGTTATCACCGGAGCAATGCAATATAGCCAAAATAATACTAATGCTAATGTGCAATCAGGCGGGATAGGAGTTGCTACTAATAATACCCCGACAGTAGGCAATACATTATCTGGCAGTTTGGGGCAGCAATTAGGGCAAACAGGACTAATGGTAACGCAAAAAAATTT